>CAVABR010000098.1:0-7793 GCA_963586955.1 bacterium | reverse complement strand
CTATTTTATTTACGGGTCAATAATGATCTATATGAAAGCTTTTTTTGTTTTTTATAAACCGAAGAAGCTTATTGTGTTTATTTTTCTAGGCGAATGGTTCTGTATCAAGATTTCTACTTGAAAGCAGGGTCGAAATTTCAGCTTTTGTATCAATTGGATGCTAGAGCGCTTCCTTTAATATTTGCGCGGACTTCGAATTGGCCATGCTTATTTTCTTGTACGTTTTCCTTGCTGAGAATAAAATAGAATAAACATTAATAGGGGAGGAAGTCATGGGGTTTAAGGCTTGTAGATTTGAACGCAGTGCGAAGTCTGTGCGTTCTGTCATGGGTGGTGCGCTTGCGTCAGTTCTAGCATTGCTTGCTTTTGTAATATGCGCACCTCAGTTGGCTTTTGCCGATGAAGCGTTCCAAACTATTGATGGCACCATGACTATTACGCTTCAAAATGGAGCATCGGGCGGAGGTGCTGGCGGAGGAACGGGCGCGCCTACTGTTGTTACGACCTCTGCCACAACTTCAGGTGGTGCTTCCTCAAGCGTTCTTACGGGAGATGCGCTTATATGGCTTATCTTAGGCATTGTTGTTCTGCTTGCCGGTGCCGTGTATGTCATTGTGAAAAGTAGAAGGCTAGCCAGCGCGGGAACAATAGCAAGCGCAACAACAGGTACCTCCGATGGCTCAATGACAAATACAACGGCAGGCTCTTCTTCAGAAAACCTCACTTCTGCTAAACGTAAAACTATCATTGTTGCGGTTATTACTGCACTTGTTGCGTGCGCTTGCTTTGGCATGTTCGCTAGTAAAAGTAATGCGTTTGCTAAAGAGTATCTTGAGGGGATTACTGGCACCAGCAATGTAGTAGTAGATGAACAAGGAAATGTTTTAAGCAATGACCTTGCTATCAACAACAATTCAGGCGTTGCTATTTATATCAACAATATCCAAGCACCCGATGAACTAAATGGCTGGAACGCCAGCATTGAAGACAAAACTGTCAAATCGGGATCCTCTACAAAAGGCACCTGGGACGGGAAAACCATCCCCGCATCTTTGCTTAAGCAGGTTAAAAACAACTCTAGCTCAAGCATTGAGCTTACACTCAAGATGAGCATCGATAAAGTGCTTGACTTTGATAAGTTTAATGTTGACGTTAATGAAGCTACCTATAATGGTGGGCAAATTAAACCAGAAGTCACCAGTGATACTTACAAACAAGGCACTGATTATGAAGTGATTTATGGTGAAAACAAAAATGCTGGTGAAGGCACCGTCACTATTAAAGGCATTGGTGACTACAAAGAAGAAAAGACCTACACCTTCGCTATTGCGCCAAAAGAGGTCAGTCTATTCTGGGATGATCAAACTTCCTTTACTTACGAATATGACGGACAGTCCCATGTGCCTTCTGTAAGTCTAGACGGGGTAGTTAGGGGCGATACCGTAGAGGTTACCGTAGACGGCGCACAAATTAATGCGGGCACCTATACCGCAACCGCAACAATTGATAATGCCAACTATAAACTTACCTCTGATGCAAAGACCTCTCAAGACTTTACCATTGTGCAGAGAGAAGTAAGCCTCACCTGGTCAGGAGACAGCTTTACCTATAACGGACAGTCCCAAGCGCCAACAGCCATAGTAGAAAATCTGGTCGAGGGCGACCAAGTAAATCTCACAATAAAAGGTGCACAAACCAATGCCGGAGCCTATACCGCAACGGTAATGATCGACAACAAAAACTATAAGCTTCCTGATGATCCAACCCATAGATTCGTTATCAACCAAATAGAAGCAACCCTTACTTGGACAGGAGATACCTTCACCTACAATGGCGAAGCGCAAATCCCTAAAGCAAGCGTCACCAATGCACTTTCGGGCGATACGGTCGAAGTCACCGTAACCACCTCAATAGGAACAGATGCCATTTCAGCAGGCGCTTATAACGCTATGCCTTCAGCTTTAAGTAATCCCAACTACAAGCTTCCTGAAGATGTTCAATATTACGCATTTACTATTGAAAGAGCGTCTCTTGTTATCACGGGCTTAGAGCCAGTTTCAAAAGCCTACGATGGAAATACTATCGCTGAAGTTACGGGAGAAATAAACATCGAGGGCATAATCGGCGCTGATGATGTAAGTGTTACCCCAGGCGCTCTCTTTAATGATTCGGGCGTAGCGGAAAACAAAGAAGTTACCTTCTATTACGCTCTTAAAGGTGAAAAGGCTAATAACTATGTAGTAGACACCAGTCGCTCAACTATGAAGTCAAAAGCAAATATTTATTCTGTTTTGCTCGATATTGACAAGTTTTCTATTGACCTTAGTAACACCGTTTATACCGGAGCGAAAATCAAGCCCGTAGTAACCAGCACCGACTACGTTGAAGACGTTGACTACGTGCTAACGTATGGCAAAAACATCAATGCAGGCAAAAACGAGGGTACGATAACCGTCAAAGGTATAGGTAACTACCGAGGAATGATAACCAAGTTCTTTACTATTGAACAGGCAACTCCTGAATATATAACCCCTCAAAATCTTACGGCTGATACAGGGCAAAGCCTTGCAGAAATAGCGTTACCAAAACAAACCAGCCCTGTGAAGGGAAGCTTTGTTTGGAAAGACCCTAAGGCTTCAGTTGGAGATGTAGGGACGAATACCTTCTTAGCCAAATTTGTTCCAGAAGATACCAATAACTACAAATCGATAGACAATATTGAGATTTCCGTGGTGGTTTCAGGGGATAAGGGTGCTTTTGCGGTCTATTTCACTGATGGAAGCTTGGGTTTTTATCACCGCGTTGATATACCAAAAGAAAAAGATAAGCTCGATGGCAAGACCGTAGCTCAGGTATATACCAATATCGAAAATGCAGATTACCAACCTGAATGGCGCGATAAAGAAATAACATCCGTTACCGTCGTAGATTCAGGCATTCAACCTAAATCAACTGCAAATTGGTTTGCGCTTACTAAGCCCGAAAGCCTTGCTTCGGTTGATGTAAGTAAACTCAACACTTCTAAGACAACCACCATGGCTTCTATGTTTAAGGGCTGTAGCACGCTTACTACGGTGGGAGACCTCTCAAATTGGAACACTGCTAGCGTGACTGATATGTCCCATATGTTTGAGGGATGCACAGGACTTGCTTCTATCGGAGATATTTCAGATTGGAATACCAGCAACGTAACCACTATGGATTCTACGTTTGCAGGTTGCGCATCACTTGATTCGCTCGGCAATCTTTCTAAATGGAACGATAACACCGCAAGCGTGATCAATATGACTTCCATGTTCAAAGACTGCGCAAACCTCACGGCAGACTGCTCCCATTGGACGGTAAAAGGCAACGTGCAAGAGCATACAGATTTCGACACTAACGCCCCGGGCGTGCAGTCTCCATGGGACGAAGAACTTGATTTCAATTTCTTTAATGTTAATACTGATGCGGTTACCTACAATGGCTCTCAATTTAAGCCAACCGTTACCACCACTGCTTCAAAATATAAAGAAGGCGAAGCCTACGAAGTAATCTATGGTGAAAACAAAAACGCAGGCCAGGGTACCGTCACCATCAAAGGCCTCAATAAATATTACGGCGAGAAAATCTACACCTTCGCTATCAATCAAAAAGAACTAACTCTTATCTGGGGTGGCGAAACCGCCTTTGTCTATGATGGCTCTTCGCATGTTCCAATCGCAAACATTTATGGCGTTGTTGAAGGCGATACGGTCAACTTTACTGTAAAAGGAGAACAAACCAATGCGGGCACTTATAGCGCGCTTGCAAAGATTGACAACGAAAATTACAAGCTTCCTAATGAAGAAACCAAGAGCTTTACCATTACTGCTAAAGAGCTAACGCTTAGTTGGAAGGATAACCGTCATGTTTATGACGGAAACACTTGGGTTCCTGAAGCAGAATTAGAAGGTGTCATTGAGGGCGATACCGTGAATCTTACCGTCGATGGCACACAAACCAACGTTGGTTTATATACTGCTGTTGTCACTATCGACAACGCAAACTACAAGCTTCCCGCCGATAACACCTGCGCGTTTACTATCCTTCGCTCACAAGTTACGGTTTCTGGTATTACTGCCAACGATAAGCGATACAACAGACGTGCCTATGCCGAACTTACCTATGACAACATCAAGCTTGAAGGAAAGGCTGAAAATGACCACGAACTCAGCGTTAAAGCAAGCGGCGCTTTCGAAGATGTAAATGCGGGAACTAACAAAAAGGTAAACATTTCGAACATTACCCTTACCGGTAAAACTGTTGACAACTATGAGCTAGCCCCAAGCGCTCATCAACAAAAGAGCACCACAGCAACTATCACGCCACGAGAAGTGGCATACATGTGGATCGACCTCACCCTGACGTATAAGGGTGTCGCGCAACTTCCCACCTTTATGATCAATAGCATTATCCCAGGAGATGAAGTAGAAGCCACTGTTACAACTTCGGACGGAAAAGATGCTATCGATGCAGGTGGCTACACTGCTATAGCTACCGCGGTAAGCAACCCTAACTATGCTCTTCCTCAAGACGTTGAACCTTGCGAATTTACCATTGAGAAAGCCCAGCTTTGCGTCAATAACCCAATCAGCGCAAAATCAAAAACCTACGATGGAACCACTTCGGCCGAAGCAGATCTTTCAAAAGCTGAAATTACCGGCATCATAGAAGGCACTGAGGTAAATGTTAGCGCCAAGGGTACCTTTGAAGATGCTAACGTAGGAGAGGACAAAACTGTTTCTCTTGCTTACATTCTTTCAGGTAAAGACGCTAATAACTACAAAGTAAAATACGTCGCTTCGGCAACAACTACTACTGCATCTATTACCCCCATCTATATTGACGAGCAAACTATAAGTATTTCAAAAGAAGGTACTACGTATACGGGAAGCCAATTAACGCCTGAAGTCATCTTGGAATCACCCTTTTTAATCAAGGGCATAGATTACAAAGTATTCTATGGTGAAAATGTTAATGCGGGCTCAGACGCTGGTAGCGTGACAATCGAAGGCATCAGCAATAATTGCCAACGTGCTCAAAGAAAAACCTTCGATATCGCCCAAGCAGATCCTAGCTATACAGCTCCTCAAGATCTTTCGGGCGAACTAGGCCAGACGCTTGCAGACGTAACCTTGCCAAAGCAGGCAAATGGCACCTTTACCTGGAAAGATTCTTTTACTTCGCTTGATAAGGTGGGCACGTATACCTTTAAGGCAACCTTTACGCCAACAGATACCAAAAATTATAAAACCGTAGGAAATATTGAAATCCCTGTTGAGGTCACTAAAGAAAAAACCGCCTTTGCAATATATTCCGAATCAGACAACAGCTTGAATTTCTACAACCGCGTTGACGTTCCAAAGGTCGGGGACACGTTTGAAAACAAAAAAGTAACCGCGCTTTATGACAAAATTGAAACTGAAAATTACAGAGACAGTGGCGCTCCATGGAAGTCCGAAGCCGTGAAGACGGTTACGGTAGTGGATCGCGGAATTCAGCCACAGTCAACAGCCCGTTGGTTTGAATCGGCAGGTAGCACAATAAGCATAACCAGCATTGATGTAAGCAAGCTGGATACTTCAAAAACTACTGACATGATGGGTATGTTCTATGAGTGCGCAGGTCTATCTTCTGTTGGGGATATTTCTCAGTGGGATACCAGCAATGTTACCAATATGTATTATATGTTCTATGACTGTGACATTCTTTCGCTTGATTGTTCGGGCTGGAATGTAGACAAAGTTGGAGAAGCTCATGAGGGCTTCAGTGAACATGCAGATGGCGTTCTGTCTCCTTGGGACATAACTACCTATGCCGTGTATTCAAAAGACGACAATAGCCTCAACTTCTATAAGCGCGCGAAGGTCCCAGCGGTGGGTGATACCTTCGAAGGAAAAATTGTTACCGCACTATATAAAGGCATGGAAACAGAGATTTATTCCCAGGGTTCAGATACGCCATGGACAAAAGATGGCATTATTCTTTCTGAGGTAAATGTTGTTGATAAAGACATTACTCCCGTAAGCACAGCTTACTGGTTTGAAGGTTACTGGCATTTAACCTCAGTGGATCTGTCAAAGCTTGACGCTTCTTACGTGACAAGCATGAATTCGATGTTTAGCGATTGTGCAAACCTTACTACGGTCAAAGGCTTACTAAATTGGGATACCAGCAACGTAACTGATATGTGTGCCATGTTCAAAAATTGCACAAGCCTTGAAACGCTAGCGGTATCAAAGTTCAACACCTCCAAAGTAGAAGACATGCGTTATATGTTCTACAACTGTCCCAAGCTTGCCTCTCTTGATCTTTCGGGCTGGGACGTCTCTAGCGTTAAAAGCATGAGGCGCATGTTCTGTGGTGATTCTTCACTAGCTTCCACGGGAGACCTTGTTGGGTGGAATACTGACAATGTGACCGATATGTCTGAAACGTTCCTGAATTGTTCATCGCTTGTTTCTATAGGATATGTCTACAACTGGAATACTGACAAAGTGACCAATATGTCCTATATGTTCCAAAATTGTTCGAAACTTTCCGCCGATTGTTTGGGCTGGTTTATAGGAAATGTTCCTAATGATAAACACCCTAACTTTAATGAAAATGCGTCAGGAGTAATCTCTCCATGGGATAAGCCCGCTTTTGTTGTGTACTGCGATGATGACAAGAGCCTTACGTTCTACAAAGATAAGAACGTGCCTACGCAGGGTAGCAATTACCGTGGGAAAAAAGTAAGCAATGTATATACCGATATTGAGCATGTTGCGGCTGGGTATTACACCGAGATTCCGTGGGCTGGTCAGCAAGGAAATTATAAGAGCGTAACAGTAGCTGATTACGGAATTATTCCAACAAGTATAGCGTGGTGGTTTAGCCTTGGCACTTGGTTTGATACTGGTTCGGTTTTAAACTCTGTTGACCTCTCAAAACTCGATACTTACGAAGTTACGAATATGGAAGGATTGTTCTCTGGTTGCGAAAAACTAACGACGCTTGATCTTTCAAGCTTCGATACTTCCCAGGTAGAAAATATGAACTATATGTTCTGGGGAGACAAAAATCTTGAGCGTATTAGTGGTACGGAATATTGGGATACAAGCAAAGTAACAGAAATGAGGTGTATGTTTTTTAATCTATGTTCAATAAAAACCATTAATGTAACTGGCTGGAACACATCGAAAGTAACCGACATGATCAGTATGTTTAACATGGCAGAGAAGGATTCGGTACTTGAGAAAATTATAGGTATAGAAAATCTTGACACCTCAAGCGTTACTGTTATGGATTCTATGTTCTCTCATTGTGATTCCCTCAAAACTCTTCCTATCGAAAACTGGAATGTATCAAATGTGAGAAGCATGGAGAGAATGTTTGAGTTCACTTGGGTTGCCACTGATTCTGGTCAAACATACGATCTTGATCTTTCAAGATGGAATGTATCAAATGTAAGGAACATGGAGTTTATGTTTTACCGTGCGTCTTCGGGCGGCAAATGGAATGTTAACGTTTCGAGATGGGATACATCGCATGCAATGGATATGTATGGAATGTTTGAAGACTCCAATATCGTAGCCGATTGCTCTCAATGGGATGTAACGAACGTTCTTGATCATAGAAAGTTCAATGAATCTGCTAAATACGTTACGCCTCCTCATTGGGTCTAGTAAAGTCGCGTTGGCTTCGGCTCATATGAGAGCCTTGTGGGCGAGTACTAGAAAGGGTTAACTAGTAAAGCTACTTTAGTTGGCTTATGAGCTAATTCCAATGAA
>CAVABR010000097.1:0-8046 GCA_963586955.1 bacterium | reverse complement strand
TATAAACGCCCGTCTCAACTGAGGCAGTAGGTTTAGCAACTGTCTCAGGTTTAGCGTTTTCAATCCAGTGAGCGGTAAGGGTCATTTCACTGGTAACTTCAGCGTCAAAGTTATAAGCGGTATCACCTAAGAACCAGCCATCAAAGGTGTAACCTTCTCGGGTTGGGTCTGCAGGTTTTTCAACCTTACTACCCTTTGTGACACTCTGTGCTTTCACGCCTGTGCCACCAGCTGAATCAAAGGACACAACGTAAGCTTCAACAGGCGTACTTTGTATTGCGTAAGCGTATGTCGAAACATCACTTGCGCTCATGCCCTCGTGATAGGCGCGAGCTTTGAGCATGGTAAACGAATCCACATTGATGGCGCCGGTGTACTTGGTGCTGTTTTCTGTGGGGTCACTGCCGTCGGTGGTGTAGTAAATGGTGGCACCTTCGGTAGAACTTGTAAGTTCAACGCTTTGCGCTTGCGTATAAACGCCCGTCTCAACTGAGGCAGTAGGTTTAGCAACTGTCTCAGGTTTAGCATTCTCAATCCAATGCGCGGTAAGGGTCATCTCGCCGGTAACTTCCGTGTCAAAGTTGTAAGCGGTATCACCTAAGAACCAGCCATCAAAGGTGTAGCCTTCGCGGGTTGGATCAGCTGGTTTTTCAACCTTGCTACCTTTTGTGACGCTCTGTGCTTTCACGCCTGTGCCACCAGCTGAATCAAAGGACACAACATACGTTTCAACCGGAGTTGTCTCAATAGCATAAACAAAGGTTGCGCTTTCGCTTGCGGTCATACCATCGTGGAATGCACGCGCTTTCACGGTGGTGCTGGTAGTTATATCAAGCGGTTCTGTATACTCGGGACTGCCTTCAGTTGGCTCAGAATTGTCTGTGGTATAGCGAATGGTTGCGCCTTCAGTTGCGCAAGAAAGCTCAACCTTTTGAGCCTGCTTATAGACACCAGGATCAACCGAAGCGGTAGGCTTTGCCACGGTTTCAGGCTTAGCATCTTCAGTCCAGTGTGCGGTGAGAGTCATTTCGCCCGTAACTGCCGTATCAAAGTTGTAAGCGGTATCACCTAAGAACCAACCATCAAAGGTATAACCGGTACGCGTTGGATCAGCGGGCTTTTCAACCTTGCCACCCTTGGTAACACCCTG
Source organism: bacterium (assembly GCA_963586955.1). Taxonomy (GTDB): domain Bacteria; phylum Actinomycetota; class Coriobacteriia; order Coriobacteriales; family Eggerthellaceae; genus Anaerotardibacter. The sequence continues at coordinate 6,896 of CAVABR010000097.1, read as the reverse complement.
AGCCTTCACTACAGAACCACCAGCAGAGTCAAATGTGACAATGCAAGTCTCAACCTGCGCAGGCTCAATAGCATAAACAAACTTCGCAACTTCGCTCGCGGACGAAGAGGCGCTTGCCCCGTCGGTCGCGTTTGTGCCAGCACTAGCGCCATCAGCTCCGTTCGCGCTCGCACCAGCACTCGCACCAGCGCTCGCCCCATCAGCCCCGTTCGCACTTGCACCATCAGCCGAAACACTCAGCACCCCATCGGCGCTAGCATTCGTACTCTCCTTATAAACACGCGCCTTTATAACCATGCTGGAAGACACATCAATAGCGCCCGTATATTCAGAGCTTGCTTCCGTTGGCTCCGAATTGTCCGTGGTATAGCGAATGGTAGCCCCTTCGGTTGAACAATACAGCTCAACCTTCTGAGCCTGCTTATAGACACCTGGCTCAACAGAAGCAACCGGCGACTGAATAACCTCAGGCTTGGGATTCTCAGTCCAGTGAGCTACCAAGGTCACATTACCGGTGACGGCAGTATCAAAGTCATATGTGGCATCGCCCATATACCAGCCATCAAACGTATAGCCATCGCGCGTTGGATCAGCAGGTTTTTCAGCTTTGCTACCCTTCGTGATACCCTGAGCATTCACCGTAGAGCCGCCCGCAGAGTCAAACGTGACAATGCAGGTTTCTACCTGTGCAGGCTCAATAGCATAGGCGAAAAAGGCGATGTCGCTTGGCGTCATACCGTCATGGTATGCACGCGTCTTCAAGATAGTAAACGAATTCACCTCAATGGCATCGCCCGTATATTTAGTACTGCTCTCCGTAGGGTCAGTGCCATCGGTGGTGTAGTAAATGGTAGAACCTTCAGTAAGAGTACCAAGCTTTACCGACTGAGCCTGTTTATACATCCCTGATTCCGCCGAAGCCATAGGCTTGGCTACTGTCTCTCCGGGGACGGGCTCAATCTTGATGGTGTAATCAAACGTTGCCACGTCGCTCTCAGACATACCCTCATTAAACGCGCGCGCCTTAATAGTGGTAGAAGACTTCACGTCTATGGCACCGGTATACTTGGTGCTTGCCTGCGTAGGCTCGGTGCCGTCGGTGGTGTAGTAGATAGTGGCACCCTCAGTAGCGCTTGAAAGCGTCACCGATTGCGCTTTATCATACGTGCCCGCCTCAGGCGAAGCCGTAGGCGTTGCAACCTTTTCCATTGGCTTTGCGTCAGGGTCAATCTTGTAGGTAAACGTTGCTACTTCACTTGTTGCCATGCCATCACGGAAAGCGCATGCCTTTATCACCGTATCGGAAGAAACCTGAATGGCATCTCTATACAAGGCACTCTTTGTGCTCGGTTCGCTTCCGTCGGTGGTATAGCGAATAGAAGCGCCTTGCGTATCGCATGAAAGCTCAACGGTTTGCGCCTCTTTGTAGGTACCTGGCTCTGGAGAAGCCGAAGGAGTAGCTACGGTCTCAGGAGCCGAAACCTTAATCTTGGCCATCACTGTTTCAGGAGCACCCGTGCTATCCACATTGCTGGAATATTTTACAGTACCGGTAACGGTGAGCTCCTGCGCTTCGAGCTTGGTTTTGTCAAAACCAGTCACCTTTTCCCATTCAATATCTGCAAAGCCGCTTTCGCCACATTTATAACGGGTCAACACTTCCTTGGGAAGCCCCCAGCTTACACTCTTGTCAGCATCCTGGCTTACTTGATAGCCATAAGCCTCTTCGAAAGAAAGCGAAACATCATCAATGTTAGACAGAGACGAATATACATAAGAGCCCGTCTGAGGGAATTCAATATAGAGCATCTTGCTTGCGTCTTCGCCTTCTACAATGTGCGCCGCACCCGCAACGTCTTTACCATCAACCAAAAGCTTTAAACCATCGGAAATTATGTATTTTGCACCCGAAATTGATGAATCAGCATCAAGCTTGAGCGAGGCCGTGTACCAAGAAAGATGCTCGGCGTTGCCATCAGCATCTCCTTCGGGCGACCACGTAATAGCGGCCTTGTCAGTAAAGTATGCGGTAATGTCTTTCATTTCTGCTGAATCGCCCACCGCCGCCTTTAAGTAGGAAGCATTCTTGGAAAGCGCAACGTGTGCGGTAGGTTCAGTGACACCAATATCAAGCGTAGAGACTACCGGAGTATAGACAGCGGTGATCTTGCCTGCATATTTAACCGAAAAATCCTTGATCTCAAGGGTTTTCTGGGTGAGGTCAGCGGTCTCCGTATCAGGCTTATCTTCCCACTCCCAATGATCAAATACACGACCAGCCTGATCAGGAGCGGTGATATTTACCTTGCCATGAATGTCAGCCGTTACATCAAAGCTTGAGCTCCAGTGTTTTTCGCCTTGTTCGTAATAGGCTGTGTCAGAACACGAAATATCGATGGTCTTCTTAAGCATATCGTCGATGGTATAGAATTCCTGAAGCTCGGTGGACTTCACCGTTTTTTCTTCCTTGGTATCAGGATCCACGACTGTCTTTTCAGCCCAGACAGTAACTTCGCAAAGTTCTTGCTCGTCCTTCACACCGGTAAACACAATGCCTGTGTCTGAGTTATAGATATACTCATCGGCCTTTTCACCAAGACGATACTTGATGGTTGCCCCTTCGGTGGAACAAGTTGCCGTCACTTTGAGCTGAAGATTTTCATCAACTCTTACGTCGCCTGTGTATTTGTTATACGTGCCTCCGATAGGGGTTAGCACCGGTTCTGCAACCGAATCTTTGGGAAGCACGGTAAGCCCTACCTCAAGATATTTACCTGTCACGGATGCAACCTTGTCAGTATCGGCAAGAGGCAAAAGTATCTTGTAGCCTGCAGGAGTTGTTCCCGGGTCAACAACTTTGTCATTTTCGTCAAACAAATCAGATGGCCAGGTGATCTCTTTTGTCTTGTCAGTTGCAAGCACAACGGTGGAACCATCATTTAAGGTAACGGTTGCTTCGTCAGGCAAGGAAGAAAGCAAATCAGCCTTAGTAGTGCCGGACAATACGGAATGTTTTGCCTCTGCTATTTTCTCAATTTCAGGCTTTGGCATCACAAAGGTATTGGTCTCAATGGTAAGCGTTCCGCCTTCATCTACCGTAGTGGATTGAGCCTTGGTATCAGTAGTGCCCGCTTCAGAGTTCACGCGCACAATAATGTCTTGCCCCGTAATGTCTTTACTGAAGAACCTTCCGTCTTGTTGGTTTTGCGAAATAGAAACGCTGGCCACATAGGTTACCCCATATTTGGCCGTACCTGAAGCAATGGTTTTAGTACCACTTGAATCTACCTCGTACCACGAAACGGGTATATCAGCAAGCTCACCACTCCAGCCCGATCCGCTGTCGGTTCGCTTAAACGAAACGGTATTGGGTAATTCCTGACCAGCAACAGGTTGCGTCAGGGACATGAGCCCTGATTTCACCCGGTCAGCATAAACGGCGCTCAGGTTGACGTCGTTTTGAGGCATTTTGAAAGTCAAAGGTGAGCTGTATTTATTTTTACTGGTAATAAAATCAGCAACCGGATAAAGACCGGTAGTAGCATCAGCATCCCAATACCAAAATGCCATGCTTGCATCAGAAGGGGTGCCATCTAAGCTCACGCTGGAGTTATACGAATAACGCGAAGAACCTTCGCCATTTACCTGTGCTAAGAATTGAAGCGTTTTATGGCGCTGCCACAAATCGCCCCCCTCGTCAGTGCCATGGCTTACATAGTAACCGGCCAAGTCAATGAAATATGATCCGTTGGTATAGGTGGAAATATTCTTACCAATACGACAATCGTCTTCATGGTCAGTACGAACGCCTACCTTAGATCCTTCATCAACGCCATGCGTGATAACAGCGCCATCATCTAAAAAGGCGTCATCGGCCGATCCGTTTTCACCACGCGTGTTGTCTTTAATAATACATACGCCGGTAAGTTTGATGTCCGTACTGTAATGAACGTAGATGCCACCGCCCTCGTAATCGCTCCAGCAAGTATTTTCGGTGATGGTACATCCTTCGATGCTGTCATCGGAGCCTAAAATGTAGGCACCGCCACCTTTTCGGGCGGAATTTCCAGTAAGAGTACAGTCAATGATGCGTGTCCAATTTTGGTAAGCAAAAATGCCACCACCATCAAGACGACACGAATTTCCAGCGATGGTGCACCCTTCTATCTTGCCTTCGTTGGTTGCCCAACGTTTGTATTGGATATAAACTCCGCCACCATGATCATTTTCAGCGGTATTGTTTGAAATAGAAGCTGTTTTGTCTTTAGAAATAATGGAAAAATACGAATAGTTAAAGTATGCACCGCCACCATATTCTTTGGCTCTGTTATAGGAAATGGTGGAGTTATTCTCCATAGATATTCTGGTGCCATCAGCGTTGGAGTAAATGCCACCACCGCTTTTGCCACAATAGTTCGCATTAATATAAGAATTATCCATATTCAGCTGGCAATCTTCGTATTCAAAGTAAATGCCACCCGCAAATTTTGATCCTTTATTATGGCTGATCTCAGCGCACTGTTTCATATTGATAGTACAGTTCTCAAGCACGCTGATACCACCGGCATAATCAGATGCGTTTCCCGCAATAGAAACATTATCAAGGGTAAGCGTGGTATTATCACGCATTACAACTCCGCCCGCTTTATCGGTAGTGTCAGCACCCGTAATAAGACCACCCGTTTCTATGCTCGATTTAGTCTGGCCACCGGCCGTGTCTCCATAGGCGGTATAGTTGAACCATTTCGTTGTACTGGAGGTAAGAGTAAGATTGGAACCATCATCAAGATAGACAACACTCCCGGCATCGCTGGTCAGTTTGTGGCCGTTCATGTCGATGGTGATTGTTTTCTTTTCGTCAATTGTTAAGGTTTCATCGCAGTTCCAATCCTTCATCATGATGATGGTTGCCCCGTTGTAACCATCACGTATAGCGTCACCAATGGAATAGTAATTGATGACGTTGCCCTGCTTGTCATACGAGCAAGCATAAACATCTTGGGCTTGAGCATTGGTGTAGCACAGCGATATACCCAACACGCTCAAAAGTGCCACGATACAAAGCAGAATACAGATAGCAGGTTTGCTACGCAAAAATGCACGTTTATCCATAAGGAATTCTCCTACACTTATCCAACCAAACCTTTTGAGAATATCATGCTCAAATAAGCAATAGCCGAAAGAGGAAAAACTACATAAGTTGTGCTTGAATTTAACATTTTGCCATGGTGGTTGGAGAGGAAAGTCGCGCGAACAAAGTGCGTATTTAACCTACAAACAAAACACTCAGCGCATGAACAGGATGTGCGCTGAGTCAGAACGTTAAAACAATGTTTAATGACCGCGCAACAGAATTAGCAAACGCAACGCTTATGTTATACTTCCTCACCGCATACAATCCATAAAACAAAGGAAACAACGTGACCGAAATCACTCCCCAACCTGAACACAAATCAGAAGCTCGTAGCACCTCTGCTTCAGCGCAAGCGACTGAGCAAGCCTCAACGCAGGAGCCAACACAAGCAACGGAAGCGCCAACAAAAGATGCAACCCAGGCACCAGCAAAAACTTCAGCGCAGGTCGCCAACACAACAAGCACATCCGCTGAAACTTCCACCCCTGCTCAAGCTCAAGCCTCGGCATCTCAAACGACTGGCAAACCTGCTTCTACTCAAGCATCAGCCCCTACACCTCAGTCAATAAGAGAACAGCTGGTAGCTACCCCTAAAAAGCGTCTCATCCATGGTGCCGTATCAACGGTAATTGTGACGCTTGTCATCCTTTTTGCCAGTCAGCTCATTGCAGGTCTAGCGAGCGTACTTCTCAAGCCTGTCCTTACCGCAGTGCTTTCTCCCCTGTTCGATGAATCAGGGCGACAAACCTTCACTATGTATTTCGTCTTCTTCTTTATGTGGCTTACCACTTTGCTTATCTTATTCTTGGTAAAACCCTGGAGACGCTACACAAAAGCGCTCTGGACTAAGCCCAGTGGCAACACCGTAAAAATGGTTTTCCTTGGCTTGGGCGTAGGATTGCTAATGAATGGAGTATGTATTTTAATTGCTACGCTTGCTGGCAACATACCCACCTTCACCCTGGTAGCTATTCAGCCTATTCAGATTATCCTTTTATTAGTTGCTGTCTTTATTCAAAGTTCATACGAAGAAATGCTTATGCGTGGCTTTGCTTACCAGCGCATCCAAAGAGTTTATGGTCCGGCCGCTGCCATCATTATCACGAGTGTTCTCTTCGCATTCATTCATATCTTCAATACCGGCATCACGCCTATGGCATTTGTTTCAATCATCTGTTCAGGCATTGTGTTTGCCTTAGCGGTTTACTACCTAAACAGCATCTGGATGGCTTTCGGTATGCATGCTGGCTGGAATTTCTGCCAAGGCATACTCTTCGGCTTGCCCAACAGTGGCAACGCTGCCGGATATGCAATTTTTAAGCCTCTCGGAGAAATCACCAGTGGTGTAGCTTGGGATCCTGTTTTTGGTGTCGAAGGCACCATCATTTCCATCATTGTTTTGCTTATTACATCAGGCATCATTATTTGGTGGGGTCGCAAGCACCCTCGCCCTCATTTTGATGTTGATGCAGATTAGTTAGCACAAAGCCTCTCGCCCTCAGGGCAAATCAGAAAAGATTAAGCTCACTAACCTGGCTATCAAAAGATAGCCACCCTCACACAAGCACAGACAGGACGCCCCAAATTCATCAACGGGGCGTCCTTTGTTTTGCAAGCTCAATAGGTATACTTCAGCGTTTGCAAACTGGATCTTGGCAAAACTTACTATCAGAGCAAACCAGAAAAGGCTAAGCACAGCAATTCGTTCTTAAGGCAAATCAGAAGAGGTTAAGACGAGAAGCACTCAGCGTTTTCAAATTTC
>CAVABR010000096.1:0-8387 GCA_963586955.1 bacterium | reverse complement strand
CTTGGTGCATGAGATTTGCCGTCATAAGTAAAGGTTGTTTCACTATCCCAAGTAAGAGTGAGTTCTTTTTGGTTGATGATAAAGCTATGAGCTACTTCGGAGGGAAGTTTGTAGTTTGCATTGTCAAGCGCTGTTGCAGTTGCGGTATAAGTACCTGCATCAGTCTTTGCACCTTCTACGGTAACGGCTACTTTGTCAGTTCCGACAAGATTTCCTGCCTCAGCTTTTGGTGCTTGTTCTTGTTTATTGTAGACAAACTCATCTTCTGACCAGCTAAGACTTGCTTCTCTTTGATTGATAGTAAAGCTTTGAGTTGGATTATCAGGAAGTTTGTAGTTTGTGTTATCAAGTTTGGCTACAGTTGCGGTATAAGTGCCGGCATTGGTTTGGGCGCCTTCTACCGTAACGTTAACCGTGTCACCTTCAACAAGATTTTCAACTGTGGCAGTTGGCGCTTGAGACTGTCCGTTATAGATAAAACTATCACTTGACCACGCAAGGCTTACTTCTCGTTGCTCGATGGTAAAGGTATAAGTCTTTTCTCCCTTGTAGTCATTAATACCTTTGATAGTAACGGTGCCCTCACCGGCATTTTTGTTCTCACCGTAAATTACTTCGTAGTCAGTACCTTGTTTGTAAGCACTACTGGTTACGGCAGGTGTAATTTGACTGCCATTGTAAGCAAGACTCTCAGTATCAACACTGAACTTATTGAAATCAAATGCTTTATTGATACTGATCTTTAGAGCAAGTTCAATGCTTGTATTGCTATTGCTCTTAACCTGTTCGAGCACGGAAGCAGGAATGGTTTTTTCATCCCAGGTGCCCTTTACAGAAGATCCTGATTGAACCGTTTCGTCTTTAATGCTGGCATTCCAGTTGCTTAGCTCATCTGGTGCTTGAACATTATTGATATAAATAGCCTGCCCTGAGCCATTATTGATAGCAAGGTCGTTACTTACAACGTTTCCTTGATAATCTACCACCACGTTGCTAGTGCCGGTAATGCCCTCAAGGTAGTCTTTTGCAAATGCGTTGCTCTTGCTAGCAAACATACCAAAACATGCACAGGCAATAATCGCAGTAACAACCGCAACAATGATAGTTTTGCGTTTAGCGGAAGTGAGGTTTTTTGCAGGGGAGCCTGCTGTTGTATTTACCATTGAGCCATCGGAGGTGCCTGTTGTTGCGCTTGCTATTGTTCCAGCACTAGCTAGCCTTCTGCTTTTCACAATGACATACACGGCTCCGGCAAGCAGAACCACAATGCCTAAGATAAGCCATATAAGCGCATCTCCCGTAAGAACACTTGAGGAAGCACCACCTGAAGTTGTGGTAGTAGTCGAAACAGCGGTAGATACGCCAGATCCTCCACCAGCACCTCCACCCGATGCTCCCTCTTGCAGGGTAATAGTCATGGTACCATCAATTGTCTGATAGGTATCTTCGGCAAAGGCCCACTGAGGTGCGCACATCACAAAAGCAAGCAACGCTAGAACTGACGCAAACATGCCACCCATGACAGAACGCACAGACTTCGCACTGCGCTCAAATCCACAAGTCTTTGACCCCATGACTTCCTCCCCTTTTATTACTCACTCTATTTTATTATCTGTAAGGAAGACGCACAAGAAAATGAACGGGGTTAATTCGAAGTCTCTGCAGGATATCAAAAAACCAACCCAAAAACCAATCAATACAAAAGCTGAAGTCCCAGCTCGATCATGCCCCAAATGACGCCCCTTTCCCTCTATTAACAGGAAAGTACGAGCAAACCCCAAAGGGCAGGCACTTGCATGCCTGCCCTTTGACTTAAAATACCACCGAAAAACCAGCCTAGAATTAAGCCACCGATTTCATGCTTTCAACTTCCGCGCCATTCTTCTTTGAAAACGTTGTTAAGCAATTTGTCTCTTGCAAACCTACTTCGTTCTCAGTGGAAAAATCAGCTACCGCATTTTCTTTGTTTGTGGCATCTTTATTTGTGTTCTCAATATTTTCGGTATTTTCTTCACTATTGCTAACTTTACCATCACTGACATTCTTAGATGTCACAGAAGCGCTATTATTGTTTTTCGTGTCTGTCGTAGTATTCGCTTTTAAAGAACTATCACTATTATCTGAAGAACTAAGCGTACTATCCTTTACTTTCCAAGAAGGAGCTTGTACGTTATATGCGCCGTTATCGAAATTCGTATGGTCGGTTACTTTTTCAACGTTCCATTTAGAACAATCTACAACAACGAAATAACAGTTTACAAACATTCCCCGTACAGTTTTCATTTCATGAGTATTCCATCCGGAAATGTCACCAAGAAACCTAAGCCGAACGCAACAGAAAAACATGGCGTTCGCAGACTGCACGTTGTCAACTCTCCATCCAGAAAGATCACCAACAGAAGTAAGTTCAAGGCAATTTAAAAACATAGAATCCATATTCACTAAGCTTCCGGTATCCCATCTAGAAAGATCAACAGAAGTGAGATTGTAACATCCTGCAAACATGCTTCCCGTAGAATATACCTTTGATGTATCTAGTTTGGACACATCTGCCGTATCTAACCACGTACTACCATTGAACCAATTTATTGTACTTACCGGCTGAATTCCGCTATCCACAACACGAACGGTTCCTATTCTCTTTTTGCTCCAAGGAACATCTTCAACTGATCCATACGTGTCAGTTTCTATTCCGGTATATACCTCCGTTGCAGTCTTTCCGTTAAAAGAGACGCCTAGCGTTGGAACTGTTGCACGATTATAAAAATTTAAACTAAGGTCATCTGCTGAATATACTGCAAATGCAATCCCTTTATCCCAAGGAGTTTTAACGCTTGATGCATTAGTGTTGAAATTCGTATGACAGTCTCCCACTTTATCTATATTCCAACCAGAACAGTCCACATTTAAGCTTGAACAGTTATAGAACATATTTGTCATATCTTCCACATTGCTTGTGTTCCACTGATAAATATCACCAATAGAAGCAAGAGAAGAGCATCCGTTGAACACATCAGCCATATTGTCAATTTTGCTAGTACCCCATGTTGAAATACCATCGATAGAAGCAAGAGAAGAGCATCCATTGAACATGCTATACATATGCTGAAGCTTTGAAGAATCAATCATTCCCAAACTTGCGCGGGCAAGATTTGAACAACCCATAAACCAATTCGCTGTACTTACTGGAGAAATCCAAGAATCAACATCAACACTCTTTATATTGTTTGCATATTTACTCCAAGGAATATCTTTAGCCGAATCGTAGTGTTTGTCCTCTATTCCTGTATATACAGCTGTCACTTTTTTATCGCGATACTCGCTATCCTTTCCTGGAGCTTTGCTGTCTTTATAGAAAGTTAAACTGCCATCATCCGCTGAATACACTGCAAAAGTCACTGTTGATTCCCAAGGAGATATCACTCCTGGAGCATCAGTGTTGAAATAGTCATGTTTGTCTCCAACTTTTTCAACGTTCCATCTAGAGCAATCTGCCTTAAGCTTTGAGCAGTTGGCAAACATAGACGTCATATCTGCCACGCCACTAGTATCCCATTGAGAAACATCACCAACGGAAGCAAGGGACGAACAGTTAGAGAACATGGCATACGCATTTTGCGTCTTTGATGTATCAAGCTTGCTTAGATCTACAGTGGTAAGATTTGAGCAATCTTCAAACCAATAAGCTGTACTTACTGGTTTAATTCCAGCATCAACAACATTACATGTCTTAATAGAAGATTTATAACTCTGCCATGGAACAGAATGCTGACTATAAGTGTCGGCTTCTATTCCCGTATATACCGCGGTTGCGGTTCTGCCGTCAAAAGGATCTCCCCCATTTGGGGCTTTGATGCGCTTATAGAAATTCAAACTGTTGTCAGTTGCAGAATATACTGCAAAAGCCATCTGCGAATCCCAAGGAGACTTTACTCCTGGCGCATTGGTATTAAAATTAGCATGCTTGTCTAAAACTTTTTCTACATTCCATATAGAGCAATCTAAATCAAGATACGAACAATCACGGAACATATTCGTCATATTTGCAACGTTTCTAGTGCCCCATAGAGAAATATCACCGACAGAAGTAAGCGCTTTGCATCCATTAAACATCCCTTCCATATTTGTAACCTTTCCGGTGTCCCACTTAGAAAAATCAAGCGAAGACAAAGAACTACAAGAAGAGAACATTGCTTGCATGCTTGTCACATTACTGGTGTTCCACTGAGAAATATCTCCAATAGAAATAAGGAAATTGGCATTAGAGAACATTCTTGTCATATCTATCACATTACTGATATCCCACTTAGTAAGATTCAGCGAAGAAATTCGTGAACAACCACAAAACATTGAATCCATAGTTGTTACGCTACCAGTATTCCAATTAGAAATATCCCCTACAGAGGAAAGATTTGGACAACTATAAAACATTTTCGCTGTTTTCTTCACATTGGAGGTATCAAAAGTTGATAAATCTAGCGAAGACAAACTTCCGCATTCATAAAACATGCCACTCATATCTGTCACTTGAGAAGTATCTAATTTCGACATCTCCGCCGAAGTTAAGTACCCGCAAAAACAGAACCAGTATGCGGTACTTACCGGCTTAATCCCTCTATCGACAACACTGACCTTTTTTATAGCATTTAAATATGCTTGCCAAGGAACAAAATGCGATGAGACGTAAGTGTCGGTTTCTATCCCCTCATATACCCCTGTTGCCATTTTTCCTCTAAAAGTAGTACCTGCCGTTGGCACATACTTACCTGTATAGAAGTTCAGGCTGTGATCATCTTCAGAATATACCGCAAAAGCTATCTTTTGATCCCAAGGAGAGCGCACCTCTAGGGCGTTAGTATTGAAATCATAGTGACGCAACTCTGCTTTATCTACATTCCAACTATAGCAATCTACGCTAAGTTCTGAGCAATTGTTGAACGTTGCGTTCATATATTCCACTTGACTTGTGTCCCAGAGAGAAATATCACCCATATAGGCAAGTGACTTACAATTTTCAAACATAGATGTCAAAATTACTACATTTTTTGTATCCCACTGAGAAAGATCTCCAACAGAAGTAAGAGAAGAGCATCCTTTGAACATTTGCAACATTGATTGAACATTTGAGGTATTAAGCACGCTCACATCTGCCGTAGCAAGATTTACACAGTCGCTGAACCAATATGCGGTACTTACTGGCTGAATAGTTCTATCGACAACATTAATTGCCTTTATGTTGTTTTTATAACCCCGCCAGGGAACATCATTTTCTGAGTCATAAGTAGCACCTTCTATTCCTGTATATACCGCCGTTGCAGTTTTACCATAGAAGGTGTCGCCCTTTTCCGGGGCTTTTGATCGCTTGTAAAAATTCAAACTATTATCCTCTGCTGAATAAACAGCAAAAGCCGTTCTTGCTTTTACATCCCAAGGAGAAATTACCATCGAAGCACCATCTTTAAAGCCATCGTGGCTATCTCCTACTTTTTCTACATTCCAGCCAGAGCAGTCCAATGAAAGGGCTGAACAATAGCGGAACATTGTTGTCATGTTATTCACATTAGAGGTATTCCACAGAGAAATATCACCAATAGAGGCAAGGGAAATACATCCATTAAACATGCCAGACATATCTTCTACCTTGCTGGTATCCCACTGAGAAATATTATCAACAGAAGTAAGGGAAACGCATCCACTAAACATGCCAGACATATCTTTTACCTTGCTGGTACTCCAAGCAGACAAATTGTCAATAGAGCTAAGGAAGAGACATCTATTAAATGTGTTAGACATGGTTTGTGTTTTCGAGGTATCAAGCTTGTTCAAATCTACGCTATCTAGGCACGAACAACCGCTAAACCAATACGCCGTACTGACTGGCTGAATTCCAACATCAACAACACGAACCGTTTTTATGTCGTTTCTAAACTCACTCCACGGAACATCATTAGCTGAATTATAGGTATCTATTTCTATCCCCGAATATGCCCCTGTCACAGTTTTTCCATGGTAGGTACTATCAATTACTGGAGATACAGCACGATTGTAAAAACATAGACTATTATCATCTGCAGAATATATAGCAAAGGCAGCCTTTTGCTCCCAAGGAGTATGTACACTTGGAGCATTGACGTTGAAGTCAACATGATTACCCCCAACATTGGATACATCCCAACCAGAACAGTCTATAACAAGAGTTTCAGGAATTGAACGCCCCTCGGGCATCCGGAACATGCCGGTCATATTCGTCACCTTGCTCGTATCCCAATTGGAAATGTCGCCGAATGATGTAAGCCTGTAGCTCGCTGAGAACATATATGCCATATTGACTGCGCTAGAAGTATCAAAAGTTGAGCAATCTAGCGAAGACAGCATATCGCACCTATAAAACATATGGTGCATATTGGTTGTCAAAGATGTATCTAGCTTTGATACATCAATAGATGTTACATAATAAAATTCGTAAAACCAACATGCTGTACTTACTGGTTTAATTCCTTTATCAACGAAGGCGACTTTTTTAGCCACGGGATAAACGTAGCTCCAAGGCGCGCTATACCGACCATCATAATTTTCAGTTTCGTTTACTGTAAATACAAAATCTACACTTTTTCCTTCGAAGGTATCACCTACAGCTGGCACTTTCGCACGTTTGTAGAAGTTAAGACTATTATCGCTCCACGAAAACACTGCGTACGCGGTTAGACCCCAAGGAGAGAGTACATTTGGAGCGTTTGTATTAAAGTCTGCGTGCTTGTCTCCTACCTTATCTACATTCCATTGCGAACAATCCAAAGTAAGGTTTGAACAGTTGTTGAACGTGCCATCCATCTTCTCTACGTTGCTGGTATTCCAAGCAGATAAATCATCAACAGAGCTAAGGCTTGAGCAATTGGCAAACAAATTATCCAAACTTGTCACATTTCCAATGTCCCACTTTGAAAGACCAGTGGCAGAGGTAAGATTTTTGCAATTATTAAACATCGAATTCATGTCGGTCGTTCTTGAAGTGTCAAGTTTTGCCATATCAACCGTTTCAAGGGTTGACGATTTTTTAGAAACGAACCATCTTGCCGTAGATGCAGGCTGAATACCATCGTCTACCACTGTGACAGTTTTTATAGCATCGTCTGCCCAAGGAGCAAAAGAAGTATCATAACGATCAGTTTCAAAGCCGGTATATACCTTAGTTGCTTCTTTGCCTTCAAAAGTACTGCCCGCTTTTGGCGCTTCAGAGCGATTATAGAAACTTAAACTATGATCCGCGTTGCAATACACAGCAAAACTAATTTTGGCTCCAGTAACCGTGATAGTAACATCTACTTCTTTTGTGTTGTAGTTTGCATCAAGGGGAATAAACATAGCTTTAAAAGTTGGGGTAGTATGCGCATCTCCTACAGGTACAGCAGAAGGATCTTTTGCCGCCCAAGCAAAGAAGCCCACAATAGGTTCAGTTTGTATTGGTAGCATAATGTCGGCAAGACTCTGCCCAGATTTTGCTGTAAGGTCTTTAGGGACAGAACAGGCTGGATCCGCCTTTGCAATGTCAAAGGTTTTGGTTAGGACTCCTTGGTAATTACCTTTGCCTGTTATGATTACGCTTCCCGCATTTGTACCTGCATTAATATTTTCACCATACCCAAGCGTGTAATCCTTGCCTTGTTTGTAAGCTTTACTTGTTACCACAGGCTTAATTTGTGATCCGGTATAGGTGGCGTCTTCAATTGAAATGATGAACTTATCAAGATTAAGTAACGCTTGATTAATAGTTGCTTTTGCACTTGTTTGCTGACCGGTACTTGCTAGTTTGTAGTTGCTAACTGAAGCGCCACCAAGGACAAGGTTAGAAATGGTTACGGTTTTGCCCGCTCCAACATTTACATCTTCGAAGGCACCTTCAGCGGTGACAGTTAAGTTATCACCCTCTACTTTGCCTGCGAGTTCAACCTGATCGAAGTTAAGTTCAGCTTTCGTGGTGCCGTCATAGTCTTTGTCCTTAGCGGTAATGCCAGAGACAGTGATGCCAGCTCGCTCGATGGTGAATTCTTTTTCATCAATGGTTGGGAGCTTGTAGTTGGTGTTGTCTATTTTTGCGACTGCGTTGTAGACGCCCGCATTGGTTTGCTCACCTTTTATGGTGAGGTTTACTTCGTCACCTTCGATGACGCCATCAATGCTTGCACTGGGTACATGCGATTTTCCGTCATAAGTAAAGGTTGTTTGTTCGCCCCAGATAAGGGTGAGCTCTTTTTGGTTGATGGTAAACGTGTAGGTTTGCTCATCTTGGTATTTATTGAGACCCTTGATAGTAATGGTGCCTACATTTTCTCCCGCATTTTTGTTTTCACCATAAACTACTTCATAGTCAGTATTAAGCGTATAGATTG
>CAVABR010000095.1:0-8984 GCA_963586955.1 bacterium | reverse complement strand
TTCACTCTTAGCGCCCGTAGCTTCAATGCCTGTGCTTTCACTTCGCTCGCTATCACCAGTAGTATCCTGGTTCAAACAATCCGTTTTACCCGCAAGCCAG
Source organism: bacterium (assembly GCA_963586955.1). GTDB lineage: Bacteria > Actinomycetota > Coriobacteriia > Coriobacteriales > Eggerthellaceae > Anaerotardibacter. Next base: position 8,884 of record CAVABR010000095.1, on the reverse strand, counting down.
ATTTCAGGATTGAAGCGCGGTTTGGCGAAAAGGTGGCGGAAAAACATTGCCACACCAAAAACGCACACCGCGTCTAGCGTTCTTTCTATGAGCACCGCCAAAACGGTAGAAGTGAACGATTCCACACCCAGATCCATGAATGACTGCTGATAGAACTGAGCAACAGCAGCGGTGAGCTGTCCATCGGAAAGCAACATAGCCAAACCAACAGAAATAAAACTCTGAACGCCAATAACAATACCAAGCACTTTTAGCGCACTTGCAAAAGTAACCTTGGGGTTTTTAGCGTGATGGAGCAACAAACCATAAGCAAGGGCGGTCACGGCGCTTTCGCCAAAATAGAGCAGATTGCCCGCATTGCCGGCATGTATCGCAAGGATGAGGTTGTTGATGAAGCCAACAATTATGCCAGCGGCCGGTTCTAACAAGAAAGCAACTATGGCGGTTCCGGTAGTGTCAAGCCAAATAACTTGATGGAACACTTCGCTAGTAATGACATACAGCAAAAGATTGAGCGCCACACCGAAAGCAATAACACCCGTATACATGCGAACCTTGGGGTTGCTTTTACGGTAGCTCTTTACCTTTTGGGGCGAAAGATGAAAATATCCTAGCTGAACATCGCCGATGAAGACTTTGCTGTAGTATTTTTCCTCATCTTCACTGCGAAGACGAAGTTGATGCAAGAAACTACTGGTCATAATACCTGCAGGTAAAGCAAGCACGAATATGCCAAAGATGGACGAGATACTGGTTATCACCATGCCCAAATTAGTTAACGGGTGAATGTCGCCAAAACCAATAGTGGTGAGCGTGATAGTGCTCCAATACAGAGCATCAAGGAAGGTGTCAAACGTTTCGCCTTCAAGGGTAAACATGACCAGTGCGGTCACAAAGATGTAGGCAACGGCCAACGCTAAAACCGACCCCAAGGTGTGTTTTTCTTCAGCAAACACATTGGCAATAGTGGTGAGTTGCTTTGAGTAGCGGAAGATGCGGAACACGCGCAACACACGCAGGAACAGGAAGCCTTCAGGCAAAACGTTGAGTGAGGGCAGAATCGAAAGCAAGTCTATGATGGCGCCCAGTGTAAACGGATAACGCACAAAGGAGCGCCAATTGCCACGCTTGCCTTCTCTAATGTCATGAGTGATCCATCGCAGAATGTAGTCGAATGCCAAAATGTAAACAGCAATGACATCCAGTGTGGAAATTGTTTCTTGTGCCCATTCGGGAAGCTGTTTGACGTGGAATAAAATGGGTAGAATACTCATGCAGGCAACTACGACCATGAAAATGTCGTATGCGCGACTTACCCGGTCACCGGGTTTGGCCAACTGCACTAATTCAAATATCCTGTCGCGCATGGACGCCTTTCGAATGAATATCTAGAAGTAATTTATTGCAACTTTCCAGTTGGAGTGCTTACCGAATTTAAGCGCATATTTAACTGGATTAGCGTTGCCTCATTTCAAGGCTTTCAACGCAACGTGCTGTTTGCTATTTTACACCCAGCGTCAGATAAAAAATCTCCAACACAAATGCGGTTCGCTTTAATGGTTGTATGGCTCTGTTTTAAAGCGAACGTATTAGAGGCCAAATAATTGCGGGCACCTCAAATCTAAACTTGACAAGTCGTGCTTGGTGCCAATAAGTACATTTTCAAAAAACTTTATAAGAAAAGACAAGTCTTCTTCGATGTTACTGTCCAATGAGGAATAGCTAGCACGCACCAGTGCATCGCGGAAAAATCGCGCATGGTTTTCAAACGGCTCGCTATTAAAGTCAACTCCCATATGAATAAGACGAGCAATGGTAAAAACGGCAATGGTGCGAGTGTTTCCTTCTCTGAAGGGATGAGTTTGCCAAATGTTGGAAGTGAATCTAGCCATTTCCCCCCAACAGCTATTTTGCCGCTTTTTTCAACAGGAAACGCAATCTTTTTGTCTTGCTAAAAGGTATAGTGAAAAAAGATACGAAAACATGTTTGGTGTTAAGGGATTGCGAACATGGAATTAGTCAATTTTGACTTGTGTAAAAGAATTAAAGGTCATGGCTATAGAGGTCATACTGGAAAAAAGTTTGCCTGTCTTTATGACAACGATATTTGGATGGTTAAATTTTAGAAGTTGACCAGGCACTAATTCCTTATAAAGATATAAAATAGACACGCAAGCGATTGGCGATTTGCTCGGGGAATTGCACCCCGTTGTTCAGTATCCAGTCGCTTGATTTTTTTGTGCGAGAACCCCTTAAAAACGCCCTCATTCCCTAAGCCTTTCACGCCCCACTGGTTTTGGTATTCTCGCGTGCCAATGAAAACTGCAACGTAGGAACAGCACTGCTCAAAAAGATGAATCTACAGTTAAACAACAGGTAACCGACTGGCTTTCTTCGATTGACTAAATAGCACGTTGGATGCTCGGTTTCTTTCGTTTTATGGGTCTTTGCTTTTTAGAAGCAGTTTGATAAGAGCCTTGATTTGAATATGTATCTCAAGCCGTTGATTCCGCCTGTTTGTTAACTCGCAGAATGATTTACCAAATTCAGTAACCAACTGAGGAAAGAAAATTCACCTTTGCCTAATTTGTGGATATTCATCCATGAGTAATTAGGTTGGAGGTAATCATGGGAAAGAAATCAGGGATATGTCAGGGTATAGCTGTTGCTGGAAGCAACAGGAAGCTTTCACTTTTAAAAAGCGTTGTGGTTTTGGTGATCGTCACCGCTTTGATGATGTTCGTTACAGGCTGTAGCGGAAGCGGAGCTTCTAATAACAACGAATCATCCGAGTCTACTCAGACGAAAGTGAGCATTAATTCTTCAGACGATTTGAAGAATGTTGCTGATAAAGATGTTGAGGACACCGTAAATTCAATTACTGAAAAATACAACGCGCTTAAAGGAAAAATAACCTCTTTTGACGCATATAAGGGAAACGTTGAAGAAGTTAAAACGTTTTATTCTGAAACCCTTTCCACGCAAAAGGCGTTAAATATACGCCTGAGGGAATATTCAGCAAGCTACGCTAGCTCTGTTTTGTCATCGAGTGCTTCATGGGAAGATAAATACAAAAACATGAAAGAAATTTACGATCTTGTATGGACCGGTGCTGGCAAGGCGGCCTATAACGGTATTTATGATGGTGTCCTCAAGAATGCTTATCAAGATATTCATGATGGTGTTTTAAAAGATGCTTACAATACCGTTGCGTACGATGACTGGTCAGACACTTTGTCTAGTGAGTATAAATTATTGAGTGATGCAAAATCTGACGCCTATAAGGACTGGAGTGATATGGGATACGATATATATGATTTCGTTGACGATATGTGCTACGAAACTCTTAACAAGGATGCCGACAGGGCAAACGAAAAGCTCAAAAAATTCCAGGAAAAAGTTGATGCAATGAAGTAGCGATTCGAATAACCCGGCGTTTTGCCGGGTTATTTTTTGTATTTGCCGGTTATGTGCTTGGCGAAGGTTGCCGGAAAGATAGCCGGGCGGTTTTCATAGAAAAACCCAGGCATTTGTGACACAAAACGCCCAGTACATTCTCTTTACTTATTTGTTGGCGCCTAGGTTGCGTAAAGGCGTTAAGATGAAGACACACGTTAAAATCGAGAAAGGCACCAAAATGGCAAAATGTTGGGAACTTCGCGGATGTGATGAAGAAATGCAATCTCGCTGTCCTCACAATATTCCTAACGAGCGTTGTCCTGCTGATTGTCATTTTGCTGCATGTGGGCGCAAAACCCATGTCGTAACTCAAAATATCGACCTTTTGTTTCGCCTAGACGTTGACAGGAGCAAATGCGTAAAAGACATTTGCCAGTTTTGCGAATTCTTTTTAACGAACGGCCCTACGCTCGATACTTCGAAATAACTCTTGATACAATCAAAAAAGTTTCGCAAGGGTCTAGATGAAAAGGTGGGAATTATGGCAACAATAGTAAAGTGCCCTTCTTGCCACCATGAATGTTTGGCTCTTGAGCAATACTATTCAATGATGGTTTTAAGTGCTGATCAGGCGCTATTTTCATTCAAATGCCCTTCTTGTGGTAAAACCGTCTCGTTGATAGAAAAAATACCGGCCTCGTTATACTCAGAGGTGGAAACGGTTGCCCGTGAAGTGAACGCAGGCATGGGGAAGGCGCCCAATTAATTATGAATGACATTTATCACGCAATTGATCCTGTTGCTTTTTCGATAGGGCCTTTTTCGGTACGGTGGTACGGAATTGCTTATGTGCTTGGTTTTATTCTTGCCACGTTGGTAATCTACAAGGTAGGAAAACACTGGAAGCTCAAGTTCACGTTTGATTCCATTTGCACCATTTTAATTTGCGCAATGGTGGGCGTTATTGTTGGCGGGCGCTTGGGCTATGTCCTGTTTTATAACTTCGAAATGTATGCGTCGAACCCAATTCAGATATTGAATTTCTCTCAAGGTGGAATGAGTTTTCACGGTGGTTTCATCGGCGCTCTTCTTGCAGGAATTGTTGCAGCAAAAATAATTAAGATGCCTTATTTGACGTTGGTTGATTTAGCAGTGATCGGCGTTCCGCTTGGGCTTATGTTTGGGCGCGTTGCTAACTTTATCAATGGTGAATTATGGGGAGCACCAACCAGCCTTCCTTGGGGAGTCTGCTTTGGTGGGCTTGCGGGAAATTCTCCTCGTCACCCTAGCCAGCTTTATGAAGCACTGCTTGAAGGTGTTCTTTTGTTCATTGTTTTGTTCGCCCTTGCGCGCAAAACGCCACCTCGGCCTCAAGGCACGTTTTTCGGCATATTTATGTTAGGGTACGGAATTTGCCGTTTCCTTATTGAATTTGTGCGTGAACCCGATGTTCAATTGGGTTACTTGTGGGGCGGATGGCTCACGATGGGGCAGGTTCTTTCCGTGCCTCTGATTCTTGCGGGCATTATTCTGCTTGTTTGGTCATTCAAAAAGAAAAAACCGCAAGAAGGCCCTCGTATTTCGGAAGGGTAATTGCCCTATGAGTCGCAAAAGCAAAAAACAACAGAAGGCGAAGCGCGGTGGTGGCGCGGGCGCTTCGACGCATGACGGGGCAGTTCAGAAGCCTTTTGTTTTTGACCAAGAATATGATGTGGCCATCATTGGTGGCGGAGCTTCGGGGCTAGCGTGTGCACTGGCATGTGCTCAACATGCCACAAAACAAGGTGTGGCTGGTGGTTCTTCGAAAGACACCAAAACGGAGAGTGCGTCCGCTTACTCTTCGGAGAGTGCCAAAATGCAGAGCGCGCCTGCTTGTCTTTCAGAAAATGTTAAAAGGCAGGGTGCATCCACCGTGCCTACCTGTCCTTCGATCATTGTTTTGGAAGCGGGAAAGCGCATTGGCTCTTCCATTTTGCGAAGCGGTAATGGCCGGTGTAATTTTTCCCATATGCCTCTGGATGTTTCTGTTTATAGAAATGCCTCTTTTGTAGAAAAGGTTCTTGCTAACCTTGCTGAGCGGAGTGGGGAGGCGCAAGAACAGAACGGGGATATTCAAGAGCGGAATGTCCAACAGCCGGATCAGAGCATAGAGGCGCAGGAGCAGAATGCGCAAAACCCAGAGCAAAGCGGGAAATGGCAAGAGCAGAGCACGCCAAACTCAGAGCAGGGCGGAGAGGCACAAAGTTTTGTGGCAGACCCCGTTTTGCGCTGGTTTGACTCGTTGGGATTGGTATGGAAAGAAGCGCCAAATTCGGGCGGTTTATTGTATCCGTATTCGAATAAGGCCAGTTCAGTGTTAGAAGTTTTGCAACAGGGGCTCAGTGCTTTTCCTATAGATGTTCGAACGTACACAAGGGTTGTTTCCATTGAGAAACATAGCGCAAAAGAGGGCTCTTATACCCTTGTTGTCGAAGACGTGGCGCCATCTTCCAAAGGAAGCGAAAAGAGCGCAACGTGCGTCATTGCCATGAAAAGCGCAATAAGCGCAACTCAGGTAACGTGCGCAGATCCTTCAACAAATCACCCCGGCCGAGCTTCATTTCGAGCCAAACAGGTAGTAGTTGCTCCTGGTGGCGGTTTTGGCGAAGATCTTTTTGGCTTTAGTAAAAAGCCCTTTACCTTCGATAAGCCTCCCTTTGACATCGACGAATCTGTCCTTGACTTCGGTGAACATTCTCCAAAAGCTTCCAATGCTTGCTTGGATATAACTCCTTTCTCAGGTGTTTTAGGTCCGCTTCAGGCTTCATTTCCTGCCGGCGCAAACCCAGCGCTTCTTGATGGCTTGCGTGCACAGGTTCGCCTTTCCATTCCTGATCGTAATTTTTCCGAAGAAGGAGAAGTTCTCTTTCGCGAATATGGCATTTCGGGAATTGTGGTATTCAACGCATCGCGTTTTGCCCGCAAAGGAGATGCGCTATTTCTTGATTTTGTGCCAGGCTGTTCGCTTGAGAAACTCAAAGCTTTGTTCGAAAAACGAATGTCATTGGCAGGGGTAAACCCCCAGGCATTCTTGCTTGGCTTTTTGGATGCTTCGCTTTCTGAAGCTTTAATGCGCGTGGCAAACATCAACGAGGTGACCAGCGCCTCAGAAGCGCATCGACTTGCCACTTTGCTCAAGGCGTTTCCGCTGACAGTCAAAGGTGTAGCTGATAGCAAACAATGCCAAGTAACACGAGGCGGAGTTTCACCTGATCAGCTCAATAGTGAAACATTAGAAGTGTATAAAAATCCCGGTCTCTATGTTTTAGGCGAAGCAATTGACGTTGACGGCTCCTGTGGTGGCTATAACCTTCATTGGGCGTGGGCAACCGGGCTTCTTTGCGGCAAAGCACTTGCAGGCAAAATAACAAAAAGCGTAGGTGAGGCCTAATGTTAGAAGTTTCTGGTATAGCACTTTCGCTTGATGCGGGCCTAGATTTTCTCTCTGATTCGCGCTTGGTTAATGAGGCGGGTTGCATTTCGGAAGGTGCTAAAACGGGCAAGCCTACAAACTACGCTCGCGCAATTCAAGAAGTGGCGCGTGAACTGGCTATTTCTCCTTCTTCTATCAAATCTATGCGTCTCAAAAAGCGTAGCGTTGATGCAAGAAAAAAGAGCAATGTCCATTTTACTGTTACGCTTGAAATAGACGTGTCCTCTGCCGTAGAGGCCAAGCTTCTTCAAAATTCGCCAAAGGGCATTAGGGTGGCGCAGGCAAAATCGTATCTTCCACTTTCCGTCCCTTTGCTGAAAGAGCCTGCTGTTTCTCCAGTGGTGGTCGGGATGGGTCCAGCAGGATTGTTCGCCGGATTGTATCTAGCGCGAGCGGGGCTTTGCCCCGTGCTTGTCGAACGCGGTTCTTCGGTAGATGAAAGACAAAAAGACGTAGAGGCTTTTGTCAAAACAGGTGCGCTTAATCCTGAATCGAACATCCAGTTTGGCGAAGGGGGAGCAGGCACGTTTTCTGACGGAAAGCTCACTACCAACACTAAAAACCCGCTCACACCTCATGTACTCCATTGGTTTGTAGAAGCGGGTGCTCCCGAAGATATTTTGTGGCAAGCTCACCCGCACCTAGGAAGTGACAATCTCCCGCAGATCGTCTCCAATATGCGCAATGAAATAATCCAACTCGGCGGAAGCGTTTTATTTAACACGCGCTTGGTTGATATGTCTTTTGAACAGGGAAAACTTTCTTCGATCTGTTTAGAAAACCAGAAAACGGGAGAGCAAACTTCGCGCAAGGCTGAAAAGCTCATACTTGCCTGCGGGCATTCAGCACGCGATATATTTTCGCTTTGCGCGTCATGCGGATTTGCTATGGAACAGAAGCCGTTTTCGGTCGGCGTGCGCATTGAACATCCGCAGTCGCTTATCAACCAGGCGCAATGGGCGGGCGCTTCGTCTCATCCGGCATTGGGCGCAGCGGAATACAAATTCGCTGTTCATTTGCCTAGCAAACGGAGCGTCTATACGTTTTGTATGTGCCCCGGTGGCGATGTTGTAGCAGCAACAAGCGAAGAGGGTGGCATCGTGACCAACGGAATGAGCGCGTATGCGCGCGACGGGAAAAATGCCAATGCAGCACTTTTGGTAAATGTTGATCCGTCTGATTTTGGCGGGTGCGACGTTCTAGCTGGCGTTAGGCTACAGCGCAAAATTGAGCAAGCTGCATTTAAGTGTTCTCAACAAGCGGGTGGTTTGCCCTATCAAGCTCCGTGTCAAACCGTGGGAAGCTTTTTGGCAGAAATGAGCATTGAACAGGAAAAACCCGTTCATTCTTTGCGTTCAAAAAACCGAAAAGCAAAAAAGAAAACAAACGCGTGCGAAGTTGACTCTGCGCGTATCTGTTTGCCCAAGAGTTTTCATCCAACGTATCCTCGCGGGGTGGTTGATGCTTCTATTGCGCAATGTTTTCCGTCTTTTGTTAGCGAATCGCTTGCGCAGGCTATCCCCTTGTTTGGACGCAAGCTAAAAGGTTTTGATCATCCGGATGCACTGCTCACTGCTCCCGAGACGCGATCATCTTCGCCGGTTCGAATCTGCAGAACCAAGCAATTTGAAGCATATAGGATTCCGCAGGAAAGCGCTTTTGACGCTAAACCTTATCGTGAAGAAAACAAGAGCGGACCGCAATCCACATCAACGGCTTCAACAGGCCTTTTCCCTTGCGGAGAAGGTCCGGGATTTGCAGGTGGAATTATGTCTGCAGCAGTTGATGGCTTGCGCGTTGCTACAGAAGTTGCCCGTCAGTACGCTTTGTAGCCTCACTACTCACCTTCGCCAACTCTTAGCGCCGAAATGTCAACATCCAGGCTTCGCTTCTGCCCCGCGCCAATAACTAACGCTTGCCAATAACACTCGCCAATAACTAACGCTCGCCAATAACTAACCCGCACCAATCCCCAGCGATGGATTAATCTACCGACCCGCGCTAAGTACCAAC
>CAVABR010000094.1:0-9137 GCA_963586955.1 bacterium | reverse complement strand
ACACTCGACATGACACAGGATACATGGTTGCGCTGCCATGTGCACATGTTTGAGTAAAGTGGCAGATTTGTATAGACACCAAAAACTGATTTCTTAGCGAGACTCGTCTATTCCCAATCCTGTCGTTATGCGGCAATGCCAACTTTGTACTTATCGGGCATGTTAGCGGCGTTTATGCCACTAAAGTACCACTCGGCTGGTGTTTGGTAACCAAGTGCTGAGTGAAGGCGGCCGTAGTTGTATTTCGCAGGCTCTGAGGTTTTAGGCTGAGGTGCTGTAGAGCGTATTCCCATATGAGCCATAAGACGTGCTACACGATGCCTTCCCATTATGATGCCGCACCGTGCAAGGTTTGCGCTGTGAGATCTTGCACCATAGCAAGTGTGCTTGGTATGAGTTGCATCCATGATTTGCATTGCGCGTTCCTCTTCTTCTGTGAACTGGTGTTTTACCGATTTTGGTGTGTAATAGGAAGAGCGAGGAAACCCCAGCAGTTCACACTGCCGCTTTATACTTATTGCCTTGTTCTGCTTATCTATAAGCGCCTGCTTAGATTCCTTTTGCGCGCAGGCGTTCCTGTACGCCACGTTGAAGATAATCGCGTTCTACGGTCAGCTGACCAATTATGCGATTTAAATTATCAACCTCCTTTTCGTGTTCTGCCTGGGCGGCTTTCTTTTCTGCAATTGCTTTGTCCTGGGAAAATATAGTCTCCATATTGTCAAAGACTTGCTTTCGCCAGCCGGAAACCATGTTGGTATTAAGGTTGTATCTGGATGCAACAACACTAACGCTGTCAGTTCCTTCCACAAGCTCTTTTACCACCTTGGCTTTAAACTCAGGTGTGTAGGTTCCTCTTTTAGCCATGTGCGACCCCTTTCAATCTAGAACAATATTCTAGAGAGTCTCGCTATCAAAGTCATCCTTTTGTGTCCAAAATCTTGAGGCCACTATAGCGTCTTCATAGCATGCAATCTTTTCAGAAATGCTATCTGCCTGATTATGCAATACAAGAGTTAGCAAATAATAGCGGGCTTTTCCGCCGCGATCTCCGCTTTCATCTACAAAGCAGCTTAGCGTTTTTGTCATAATCATCCCTAGATAAAACAAAAGCCGAAGGATAAGCCCTCGGCACTTGGAGGTAGTGCTTTGCACCACCAAGGTATTTTTAACACAGGAGGAGAGATCTGACAAGAGAAAAGCTGAAATTGGGAGCGTTAATTCGTTATGGGTTGATTGAAGGCTTAAACGCAATACGGGAAGGTGTGAGCATTCTTATTAATCAATTGTTTGGCAAACGCCAGTTCTTTCACGCATTAGCCAGCGTGCATTTGCGCTTTTCAAATAAATTTATAGTGTTGCTTTGAGCCTCTATTATTAGGTATTTGCTTTACCAGTAGCGGGGATAGTAAACGTGTGGTGATTTTTTTGATTGCACCATAAAATCAGGGTCCAATAGAGCTTTCTGTAGAGCTTGTTTTTTTAAAGGTATGTGTATAGTTGGAACGTCGAACATAAGATCATCAAATGCCTTCAAGTTGCACCAAAGATCCTGAGCTTCATCTGGAATACAATCATTAAACTTACAAGCGTCTATTTCAGGATATGTGACTATTACAGGTAGTCCTAGGGTCCCTATTCCATATTCCATTTCTTCAGTTAACGCGCGACTAGATTTTGTGGAGGAACTTAAAATTAAGATGATGTTCTTTGAATTACGAAGACGTTCACGCAACCTTGGCTTTAGGGTATTTTCCCAGCTGCTACCATCGCGTACGTTATAGGTCTTGGCATGCGCATCATTAAAAGGAAAATTGCTGTCTTTTGCTTTCCATGATTTAAGAAGTTGGTAGTTACAGAAATCAGGCTTCTGGAATGCGCCCAGGTTGTTTTCGTTAAAGGGCTCTGAGACATAAAATGCAGTGTAGTTTGCGTTTCTGTATGGCATGTTTGCCTTCTTTCCTAGCTGATTGGTAAATGCAGTTTTTCTTTTTCGTTTTTGTATACCACAACCGTTACTTTGCCATGGAGAAGTGCAGCGTTGCTAGCAAGCGTGCTGATAATTAGGTCGTATGCCTGTTGGTGGCTCATTAGCTCAGCGCTAGATGAAGCGATATCAGAAGATACTTTAGTTCTTGACATGCCTGTGCCTATAAGTGGTAAATACAAATCAAGACCCTGCCCGCATCTGTCATAAAGCGCAAGTAGGCGCTCAAGTGCTTCTACTAGTAACTTATCATCGCTTTGTGCGTTATTGTTTTCATCAAAACGTGAAATTGCGAGCAAGTAAAATACAGCATGGCTATTTTCGATAATGGCGACAGTGCCAATAGGGTATTCGGGCTTAGAACTTGTTCCAAGTCCCTGTTTAGCGATAGCTTTAATGCCTTGTTGTTGAATACTTTTTTCTATTCTTTCATCAAGCTCAGCTGTTGTTACGCCGCTTTCTTCCATGCGAACAAGCCATTTTCCATGTAAGGTTATACTTGACACAAGAGGCTTTGGGTTATTTTCATATGCCCAGGTAACTTTAGTATCAAATGTTGTATTTACCGGAACAACAACAATTTCTTTTGTTTTTCGTGTTCGCCCGAAGCCGTGTGTGAATAAATCTCCTATTTCAAGATGAACAGATGCGCTGCCTTTGCACCACAAACACTTACTTGTTGTTGCCTTATTGTCTGCTCGAATGGCGCCAATTAACGCGCGTGCCATAAAAAGATTTGGATTATTTGTAGCGTTAGCCAGGCTATCCTTTAGTTCTTTCTCTGCGGCGGTTTTGCTGTCAACTGTGTCAATAATCTCTTGTGCAAGAAAGCTAAACAGTGATACATCTACAGTTTCTTGAAAAAACACGTCAAGGTTATTTGCAGTACCTTCTTCAATCCCGTAACGCACAAGAGCTTTTCTTAGCTCTACTGGTACATCGCAGTGGCCATTTAAAATTTTGCTTGTTCGTGATTTATCAAGAACAAACTCTTCACCTTTCCTTCTTTTTATTCGTCCTGCATCAATGTAAGGCTTTAGCAGGGCGTTAAGAAACTCCTCTTCAGAAATTGCGGTATTGATGGAGCATTTCTTTGCGGTTTTTGTAAGTGAAGCTAGCGTAAGTGCCATTTTTCTCCTCGAGTTAACAACCTTTGACAACTCATAACAACTTAGAACAACTATACCACAACCCGAAGATAACGACTTCTATAGACCCGAAATTTACTCTGCCTTCAGGCTCACAAAAGCAGTTGTTTTGTTGCGAAGTCAACGGAATATGACGGGTTTTCTGAAAGGGAAAAGTTATGGCTTACAAACGGGCGGGTCCTCAAGCATTACTAGCGGCTGAACAGGACTAATAAATTAAGTACAAAAGAAAGAGAGGAGAAAATGAGTTCTTTAAAATCAAATAGTAAAAGCTGCAAAGATGTCTTTAACGCTCATTTAGTTACAGATGCGTTTTACTCGGGAACCTTTGAATTTCCAAATATCCAGCCAACATGCGATATTCCTAACAGGTTGATTTCTTTTTCAAAAGCAATTAGCGATAAGGACTATGATCAATGGGTACACTTTTATGAGTTTGACTATCTTTTTGAGCGCATATGGCGAAATCCAAAAAGGTACCTTGCCATACTAAAACGTTTTAACGGTGCTATCTTGCCGGATTTTTCCCTTTATCGCGATATGCCTTTTGTAATGCAACTGTGGAACATCTATCGCAGCCGGGCCATTGGTTTTTGGCTTCAAACAAATGGGGTTAAGGTCATTGCAAACGTACGTTGGGGTGACTGGCGCACGTTTCAGTACTGCTGCGATGGAATTCCTCAAGGGTGCACCATTGCTGTAGGGAGCAATGGTGCAATTGGAAACGAAAGCGACAAGCATTTCTTTGCTGAAGGCTTAGAGGCAGTTGCGCGTAATCTCAGGCCCAGCGCAATTGTGGTGTATGGCAGCGCGCCAGATGACATCTTTGAAAAATACCGCAGGGCAGGAATTGAAATTGTCCAGTTTGACAGTGAAACCGCTTCGGCACATATGGGGGTGGTATGATGGGAACTGGCGAACATGGAGGATTTGGCTATACTCAAGGTTCGAGCAATTCAAAAATTTTTACGAGAGTCCAGTATGAGGGAACAGTAATAGTTGGTGACGAAATCCGTGATGTTAGTCGTAGAGTTTATCAAAGAAATGATATTGATTTTGACCGTGTCGATGAGGATTCAGGACTGACAAATTTAGAGATTATGAAAAAGGGTCAAGCTCCAATTGGAAATGATGGCAAACCTATCCAATTACATCACATTCTCCAAAAGGAAAGTGGACCGATGGTTGAAGTGCGTGAGACAACGCATGAGGAGTATATGCGTATTTTGCATGGGCTAATTAGCAGCGGAAATAGCTTTAGAAACAACGATGATTTAAATCGTCAATATGAAAACTTCAGGAGAAAATATTGGAGATGGCGTGCAAGAGAAGCAAGGAAAGGTGGTAAACAATGAACAAAGAAATTCAAGATCTGATTTCAAAATACGAAGACGAAGGGTTTTTTACGAAAGTTCCACCAACGCAAGAAATGATTGAGACGGCGCAAAATAACCTTGGGTGTACGATTCCCAATCAATTTCTGGAATATCTTAAGGTTTATAGTTATGGCGGCATTAACGGAACCACGATTTTAGGTATTGGTAAAACTGGGCGAATTATATTTCTTGATGTTACTTTAGAATACAGAAAGTATGGGCTTCCAGAGAATCTTATCGTAATAGAAAACTGCGATGAATGGCTTTATTGCATTGATGCAAATACCGGCGAGGTGGTATCTTGGGCAATTGGGGAAAACGTGCATGTTGAATATGCTTGTTTCGATGACTTTCTTTTAAGTGATCTTAAAGAGGCGATAGCTAATTTGTAATTACTTTGCAGGGGTACTTGTGGGTGGTGAATATTTGACAACTTAGCTACCACTCCTATTGTCTTTGGTTACCTCTTTTCCTGAAATCATTTCTCGGTATTGTTACCACTTCTATTTTTTATCGTTTCCGTTTCCGCTACCTTTCTTATTGCCATGTAAAGCAAGCGATGAGAAAGGATGGAATCATGGCACATAAAATAAAAGCGAAGCTTGCGCTCCAGCTTCGCGAAGCCGGCCTGTCGGCTAACAAAATCTATGAGGCGTACCGAATATCAAAGAAGAGCCAAAGGGAGGTGATGGAGGCCGCCAAAGACGCTGGTATTACGTATGCCGATGTTGTTGATATGACAGATGATGAAGTTTATGAGTTGCTATTTCCCAACAGGCACAAACATGTCAGCGTCTTTGCCGAACCTGATTGGGACTATGTTCATGTCGAAATGGCTAAAGTTGGTGTAACGCTATCGCTTTTACATGCCGAATATCAAGATTGTTGTCGCGAAAAGAACGCTGTGGCTATGAGCTATGACAGGTTTTGCAAGCAGTATGCTCACTACACCGTATCGAAACAGGTGACAAGTAGAGTAGGCCATAAAGCAGCGAGACTTTGTGAAGTTGATTGGTCGGGACCCACGATGGCACTCGTGGATCCCGTAACCGGCGAAATAACTAAAGTCTATCTTTTTGTTGGAACCTTACCATTTAGCCGGTATTCATATGTCGAGCCAACACTCGACATGACACAGGATACATGGTTGCGCTGCCATGTGCACATGTTTGAGTTTTTTGGCGGTTCAACACCTATTATTGTGCCTGATAACCTCAGAGCAAGTGTTACTGCTCATCCGAAAGAAGGCGAAGTAGTACTTAACGAAGCCTACCAAGCAATGGCTGCGCATTATTCCTCTGCAGTAATGGCAACTCGGATTTGCGCTCCTAAAGACAAGCCAAGCGTTGAAGGAACCGTTGGTAACATTGCAACACAGGTTATAGCGCGTCTTCGTAATGAGACATTTACAGACTTCAATAAGCTAAAAGCTGCAGTCGCCGATAAACTTACAGCTTACAACAGCGCTTCTTTCCAAAAACGAAATGGGTCAAGTCGCTTGCTTTGCTTCACTGAAGAAGAAAAGCCCCTGCTCAATCCACTACCTGCAATACCTTATGAAGTTTGTAAATGGACATATGGACGTAAGGTTCAGAAAAACTGCCATGTATGTTGGCAGCGCAATTACTATTCCGTAAGCCACTACTACGTTGGTAAAAAGGTTGATATTCGTGCAACCGACACTACTGTTGAAATTTATCTTGGCGGTGAGCGCATTGCAACGCATAAAATATTTCCACCATATGCAAAGAACCGCTATTCCACAGCAGTAGCACATCTTCCCAAAGAAAAGTCTTATAGCGACTGGGATTCTTCTCGTATTCGTAATTGGTCGCTTCGCGTTGGCATATCTTGCTCAACTGTCATTGAAAGAGTATTTGAATCAGTAAGGTTTGATGAACAGGCTTTTAATGCGTGTTTAGCAATTTTGCGCTTAGAGCATAAGTACACGCGCGAACGTCTTGAGAAAGCATGTCTGATGGCACTGGAGTCTGGAGTGACATCACCAAGGTATGCTCATATCGAGCCTATTCTTAAAACAAATCAAGACAAAATGACATACAGAAACAGTGGCGAAGAAGACGAAAACGATAGCACCGGTTACGTACGCGGCGCTCGTTATTACGGAGGTGATTGGCAATGACAATGCTGGGAAGCGAAACCAACAGAAAACTGCGCGATATGGGCGCAAGCTATTTGCTTGACGCACTTGAAGCACAAGATGATGACTTATGCATGGGAATGTCGTTTACAGAGCGAATTCAAGTTGCGGTTGATGAAGCACACTCATCATTTATAGACGCAAAAATTGAGCAGTTGAAAAAACGCGCACATCTTCGTTATCCAAACGCAGACATAAGAAAGCTAGATTTTGCAGAAGAGCGCAAACTTGATCGTATAACCATTACAGAACTTGCGACTTGCGGATTTATTGAGCGTGGCGAAGATGTTGTGTTGCAAGGGTTTACCGGATCGGGGAAAAGTTATCTAGCATGTGCACTGGCAAAGGAAGCATGTAAACAACGCGTTCGAACCTTCTATATTCGCATTCCTGACTTAGAGGAAGAATACAGAATGTCGAAGCTGCGTCCAGGAGCTACAGCTAAATTAATCAAGAAATATGGTAACTACCAGGTGTTAGTACTTGACGAATGGCTCCTTGACAAGCCAGACGATGATTTTAGAAGCATGTTGATGGAACTTACAGAATTACGCTGCGAAAGCAAATCAACAATTTTTTGTACTCAGTATCAGCAAAAAGATTGGCATGCGCGGCTACGTGGTGGTGTTCATGCCGATGCAATTATGGATCGTATAGTTCACCGCGCAATATGGCTTGAGACAGGCGAAATCAATATGAGAGCAAAATTAAGCAAGACTGATGCATAGGCAAAATCCGGTGGTAACCTTTGTGGCTGCCACCGGAAACAACTGGTAATTCTTCTGGTAACTAAAGGCAATAGCGAAGGTAATCATACGAGCAAATATTCAGACTTGATTATGTTATAAAACATATCTGTCCTGATACTATTGTGGTTTATGGAAAAGCGCCAGACATTATATTTGATAAATATCGAAAAAAAGGAATTACCATAAAACAGTTTGATAGCAATTTTGGTATTACTCATCGAAAGGCGGTGAGTAGGTAATGGGGGCAGGCATTCATGGTGGTTTCGGAAAGACACGTGGAAGCCGTGAGCGTTTTAGGATTGGCCACCCAGTACCACCTACAGAAAAAAATCTCGAAATGGCTCTAAGTAAGGATTTTTATGTAGAAACGATTTGCAAAAAATATAATATTCATCTTAAGGGCGGGAAGCAAGCTATTAAAATTGTAATCAATCCTAATCTTGTATCAGCTGGCAGAGTAGTAAAAGATCGACCAAACATTATTGAATTAGGACCTAAAGCTTTTGTTTCTGAAAAGGAACTAGCAAATACCATAGCACACGAATTAAATCATGCAAGAAGCTTTCTTAAAGGCGGGAATGCGCCTGAGAAGACAGCCTATGCATCAGGCGATACATTAGAAGCATATATAAGGGGGAAAAGATAATATGTGGAGCAACAATGATAAACTAATGGAAATTTTTGATATGAAAAACAATAGAAAGATGCATTTCCCTTTTGCCTGTCCGATATGCAATAAGGAAACCGCACATGTTTATATTCATGGCCATGATGATAGGCATTGCGGAATTTGGGCATGGTGCAGTTCTTGCGGTTCATACGCACATATGAGTGGTGAATTGCCTAGTTGGTGGAAAAATCCTGATTTTATTGATGCAGAACAGCTATATGCTGAACCAGATTATTTAGAAACGCTATCTGATAAGATTGATACTTGGGTTAATAGTATTGTGCCTGATAAAGAAGCATTTTCTGAAAACTCATTGGTTATGGAAAATAAATTCAAGGTCAAATTATTGGTGAATTATCAAGATATGCCTGCTGGAACTACAGGAACTATTGTAATAAGAGATGATTTTAGAACAATAACAATCGATTTTATTAATACTGAAGGTAAAACGATTAACCTAAAGATTCAACCTGATAAAATTACAAGTATTTTTGAAGTTATCAACTAAACTTAAATAGTAAGCTATCGTGGTACCGGCAATCAGGAAATGACGGTACCACGAATAAGCTTTATCTGGCACCGAGTTCTTCTTCTCTTAATCGTTTCTTAGCAAAATACTCATGAATCTGAATCTGAATCTGCCACGTTTTCGTTGTCATGCCCTATGCCACACCAGAGGAGTGGTGCAATATAATAGGCACAAAAGAATCTGGCGAATCAATGAGAAAGGTGTTCACTTATACCTGCAAAACACTACTCCAGGTAATTTAAACTATCAGCTGCTCGGCTTGTTCTTGAAGGAGAAGTCACTGTAAAAAAGATTGCCAAGCGGATTGAGGTACCTGATAACACGCTTAGATGATGGGCGTATGAACACGAGAAAGACGGCGAGGACGCATTCCCTGGAAAGGGTAAGCCTATCATCAACAAGGACTATGAAGTTTTGAAGTTTAAGGATGAAAATGAAGAGCTTCGCAAAGAGGTCGATTTGTTGACACTCCCCATAGCTAAAGCAAGGGGAGTGTCAATACGAAGAGATTGAAGAG
>CAVABR010000093.1:0-9908 GCA_963586955.1 bacterium | reverse complement strand
GGGGCTAGTGCTTGCTTTTGCAGTGTCCAGAATACGTTTGCAATCAAGCGAAGTCTTTTTGTTGTCTAGTGGTCCGACTATACCCTTGAAAGTACGCGCAGTTTGACGGGTTTGAAGTTTAGATTGGGCATAAATGGGGCGTTAGGTGGCATATTTTGGCACAATATGTTGTGGTTTTAAGTTTGTGCTATGACGGTTATCAAGGTCTTTTGAGCGGAAGGATGAAAGGGCGCGCAAAAAGGACTTCAAACGGGTGATAAAGCAAGTGAAACAAGGTTGCAAAATAGGGAAAAACCAGGGTGTTAAAACAGGGAAAAATTAGGCGGAAGAAAAAGAAAAAATAGAGCACCGAAACAAGAAAAAACGCACGTAATTAAAAAGAAAACGCTAATTGTTACAAGAAACGTAACAGAACGTAAACAAATAGGGAAAAATGCTTCAACTTCCAGTGTAAAAAGATGAAAGAAAAGGCTACTTGTACTATAGTGTAAAACACGATTGGTTTACTGGCTTTTTGTGCCCAAAAACAGGTAATTTATCGGGTCGATAAAACCTGAAAATGGGGAAGCAAAAAGACTAGATATAGGTTCAAATCACCTACCTGTGGTGGGAAAAATTTGAAGGTGTGAGTGTTATGAAACGGAACAGTACGAGTGCAAAAGCCGTAAAGGACCCAACAGCACATTTTTCATTAGCGCACAAATTTGTGGCTGTTGCTCTCTCAGTTGTTATGCTGGGCTTCGGTTGGCCTGCGGTCAATCCTGCAGAAGCTCTTGCGGCTAAAGACAAAAAGTCTACAACGACAGAGGTTCAAGCTGAAGAAACTACCGTAGATTCGTCTGCGTCTTCTTCCACGGCTCAAGAAGAAGCATCAACAGCTTCTGACTCAGAACAATCAAGCGCTTCGCAACAACCTGCGACGGATCAGTCTTCTGGTCAGTCGTCAGATCAGTCGTCTCAGTCATCTTCAACTCCTGCGACTGCGAATGAATCAACTGCTACCGCAGATTCTTCTTCGCAGAAGTCTTCTACTGAAGAAGAGACCGAAAAGCAATATGACGTTAAGCTTGTTTTGAACAACGCTTACATTGTTAAGGAAGACGGACAGTCTGTCAGCGCACCTTCTTCAAAGATCACGCTGCCTACGGGGCAGGATTTCAAGTTCAGCGTTAAGACTGATTCTTCCTATAAGCTTGATAAAGTTTTGATGACAGTCTCTGGTTTAGAGATTGAACTCAAGGCTGATGTTAGTGGCATCTATACACTCACCGCTGATAACATCACCAGTAACACCACCATCAAACTCGTCACCTCTAAAGATAAATCTTCAAAAGCAAGTGTTAGCAAAGCTCAGCCCATTGCAACAATAAATGACACATCTGCTGACAGCACTTCAAATTCTGCTGCTTCTACAAGCACGGACACGCAAGAAGATACCGAATATGAAAAGTGGATCACGGTTGGCGAAGAGCTTTCTATTACCGGTAGCTCAAGCTTTGGTTATGGTTCTTGGCACTATTGGTATTCGTCAGATAGCAGTATCGCGACCGTTTCTGGAAGTGATAAAACAGCAACCGTAAAAGGCGTGAAAACAGGTGAAACCACTGTTACTCATACCTATGGTAGCGGATGGTCACAGAAATCAGAGACTTACACTATTCATATTGTTGCTGCTAAACCGGTAACCTCTATCACTATTAATGGTGATGACACGGTAACGCAGTTCTCTACCACCACGCTCAGCGCTACGCTTACTCCTGCGGTAAAGGCAACTGTTCAGTGGTCTTCAAGCAATGAGGACATTCTCACCGTTGATAGCAGTGGCAAGGTAACCGGCTTGCGCCAGGGTACCGCTGAAGTTGTTGCTACTGTGGCAAATGCTGATGGTTCGGTGGTAACCGCTTCTAAACAGATTGAGGTAGTTGCTGCTGAAACCTCAACTGATGAGGCAATTGTTTACTATGTTAAGAGTCCAACTTCAGACCCTAACTCTAACGATACGGGTGAGTGGGGTCCAGCTTATGGTACGGTAAAATTAAATACCACCAATGCTACCTGGACTGATGATAAGAACTGCTTTGACAATGTAGATCAGCGTGTTGTTTCCTGGCAGGACGGTTCTAAAGGAAGCACTTATACCGTACCTCGTACCGATAGTGCTTGGACCGAAATCTTTAATAGCTATAAGAGCACCATTGAAAAACAGCTTGGGGTTGAAATTACCGAAAATGACATTGAGACCATTTATCTCACCCCTGCAAAAATCTCTAAGAATAACGGCTCTAACCCAGACATGCACTTGGACTGTTCGGTTGGTGTTGTAGCTAAAAACGTTGCCATTGCAAAATACTATTTGCGTGATGCGGGAAGCACTCAGTTTACTCAGCTTGGTGCAAAAACCTACATTGTTGGAAACCAAACTCAAGTTTCCGATGTATATGATAAAAGCATCCCTGAGACCAAGGTCGTTGGTACCGTTACCTATACCTTCTCTGGTTGGTATACTGACCACACCTTTACTCAGCCTGCTACCTTCCCTTATACCTTGAACGCTTCAACAGATTTCTATGCTAAATATGTTGGCGGTTATCAAGTTAAGTATGACCTTGCTGGTGGTACCTGGGGCAGTAGCGATGCTTTGATGTATACCGTTGCAGAAGGTTCTTCGCATACGGTAAAGAAAGAGCCAACGCGCCAAGGTTACAAGTTTACCGGATGGACCATCACCGGTGTTGATGGCAAGACCACCATTAACAGTGGTGAATCTTTCACCATGCCTTCTGGCAATGTAACCATCACAGCTAATTGGCAACAGCTTGAAACCATCACGGTTAAATATCTTGAAAGTGGCACTTCAAACGAATTGGCCTCTTCGGTAGTTCGTTATGGTGAAGCTGGACAAAAGATCACCGAGGATGCAGTAAGCGTTGACGGATACCATGTAGTTGGCTCCAGCACGCAAGAGCAAACCTTTGGTGAGAGCAAAGAACTTATCTTCTACTATGCAAAAGATTCGGTTGACTATACCGTTAACTACTATCTCAATGGAACCTCTACTTCTATTGCTCCTTCAGAGACAAAACAAGCTGCCTGGGGTAGTTCGGTTAGTGTTTCTGATGTAGCAAAGAGCATCAGTGGCTATACTCTGGTTCCCAACCAGTCTTCAAGCATTGTGATTAATCGCGATGGTAGCAACACAATTGATGTGTACTACTACCAAAACGTTGCACTCACGGCTAATTCCGACACCAAGACCTACAACGGCCAAGAGCAGAGCGTCTCTGGCTTTACTGGTGCACCAAGCGATGCTGATTTCTCGGCCATTTCGGTTGGCGCAAGTGGTACGGATGCCAATACCTATCCTGCAAACTTCCCTTCAGGGACAGTAGGAACGGTTGATGGTTCTGGCAAGTATATTGTTACCCAGGCAACAAACGGTAGCCTTACTATTAATAAAGTAACGGATAAGGTTGTTGTAAAGATCAAGGGCAACACTGATTCCCAGAAGTACAACGGTTCTGAGCAAAGCGTTGAAGGCTATACCGTTCAAAGCATCAAGGTTGATGGCAAGGATACTACCTTATATACCGAGGGAGATTTCTCCTTCAGTGGCAATAAGGTAGCTAAGGGTACCAATGCGGGCACCTATGATATGAACCTTGATAAGAATCAGTTCACTAATTCCAACACCAACTTCACCAATGTTGAATTTGAAGTTGAAGATGGTCAGTTAGAAATTACCAAGCGCAACGTTGTGTTGTCTTCTGAAAGTGATTCTAAAATCTACGACGGCACCACCTTGCAGAAGCGCACCGATGTTACCGTAGGTGGTGACGGCTTTGTAGGAACCGACGGCGTTCTTTCTAAAGACAGCCTTGTTTGGTATGACACCAACAACATTTTGCCTGGCACCTATGAGAACAAGTTTGACCCTGCGTATACCAACGGAACAAACTTGAGCAACTACAACGTTGAGTTGCAGTTTGGTGAGCTCACGGTAAACGTTCGTCCTGATAGCCAAAAGTACGACGTTAACGTTGTTGCTAATTCAGTAACTACCACCTATGACGGTGGAAGCCATACTGCTTCTGGCTTGGTTACCAGCACCTATACTAACGACAAAGGCGTAACCTATACGCTGGTTGCAAAAACCTCTAATCCTGTTGCTAAGGATGCAGGTTCTTATGACAACAACATTTTGGGATCGGTAAAGGTTTATGATCCTAACAATAATGATGTAACCAACCAATTTAATGTAAGTACTGCTAACGGCAAGTTGGTTATTAACCCTCGTGCGTTAAAGCTCACATCTGTTACTGATACTAAAGAATATGATGGCACGCCTTTAACTAACGATCAGGTTATGGTTAGCGATGGAAGCTTCGTTGACGGAGAAGGCGCTACCTATTATGTAACTGGTTCGCAGGTTGATCCTGGTAGCTCCAAGAATGCCTTCACTTATGAATTAAACGAAGGCACCTTGGCTAAGAACTACACCATTACTAAGGACGAAGGAACTTTAACGGTTACCAACCGTAAGGTGAAATACGAAATCACCGTAAAGGCAAATTCCTCTACGGATAATACCTACGATGGCACTGAGAAATCTGTTTCAGGTCTTGAGAGCGATACCTTTGTGGTAGATGGAAATACCTATACCGTTTCCGGTTTGACCACTTCTGATCCTAAGAAGACCGATGCAGGTACCTATACCAATGCTATTACTGGCACCGCTAAAGTAACGGACGCTTATGGAAATGACGTTACCAGCGAATTCAAAGTAAATACGGAAAACGGCACCTTGAAGATTGCTCAACGTGAGGTAGAAGTTACCTCTGGTTCTGCTGAGCAGGTATATAACGGTTCTGCTTTAACAAAGCAGGAAGCAACCGTTACCAAGGGTAGCTTTGTTGAAGGCGAAGAGCCAACCTATAGCTATAGCGGATCTCAGACCGATGTTGGCACTTCTGAAAACTTCTTCAGCGTTAACTTCAAGAAGAGCGTAAATACCAACAACTACAAAGTTACTATCAAGAACGGAACGCTCAAAGTAACCCCTAACGAAGAAAAAGTTGTTGTTACCATCACTGAGCATGGTGGAAGCTACACCTATGATGGCACTGAAAAAACCGTGTCGGGCTATGACGTAGCAACCAGCAATTCTCTCTATACCGCCAATGACTTCACCTTTAATGGAGATGCAACGGTTAAGGGAACCAATGCGGGCACCTATGCTATGAATCTTGTTCCGGGCAACTTCACCAATGCAAGCAAGAACTTCTCTAATGTGGAGTTCAAGATTGTTGACGCAACGCTCAACATTGCAAAGCGTAGCGTAACGCTTACTTCTGCAACGGACAGCAAAACCTATGACGGAACTGCTCTTACTAACGGCTCCGTTACCGTAGGCGGTGACGGCTTCCTCAACGGAGACGGCGCAACCTTCGACGTTACGGGCTCTCAGCTTAATGCGGGCACCAGCAGTAACGCATTTACCTATACGCTCACCGGTAAGGCAACCGAAGGTGAAAATGGCAACTACATTATTACTAAGGATGAGGGTACGTTAACGGTTAACCCAATTACCTCTGAGGTAGTAGTTACCATCACCGGCTATAAGGGTGGCACTAAATATAGCGGTGACGAGCAAAGCGTAAGTGGATATGATACGCAAATCAATGGCGCGCTTTATACCACTAAAGACTTCACGTTTAACGGAGAGGCAACGGTTAAGGGCACCAATGCAGGCACCTATCAAATGGGATTGAACAGCACTCAGTTCAAGAACAATAGTGGCAACTTTACCAACGTTACCTTTGTAGTAAACGATGGCACACTTACTATTGCTCAGCGCGAGGTCACCCTTACTTCTGGAAGTGCAGAAAGAGAATACAACGGTGAACCTCTTACTAATGGTACCGTTACGGTTGGCGGAGACGGCTTTGTTAAGAGCGAAGGCGCAACCTACAACGTAACAGGATCTCAAACCTTAGTAGGCACTTCTGGAAACACCTTCAGCTACACCTTAACTGGTGGCGCAACTGAAGGTGTAAATGGCAACTATGTCATTACCAAGAAAGAAGGAACCTTAAACGTTATTAATCGCGTGGCTCCTTACACTATTAAGGTGAAGGCAAACTCTGCTTCTGCAACCTATGACGGTACTGTACATTCTGCAACTGGCCTTGAGACCAACGAGTTCTGGGTTGAAGGCAACAAATATACCGTTGAAGGTTTGACCACTGAAAATCCATCGCAGACTGACGCTGGTACCTATACCAATAACATCAGCGGTACGGCTGTTGTTAAAGATGAAAACGGCAAAGATGTAACCAAGCAGTTCAAAGTAAGCTTTGAGCATGGTTCGCTCAACATTGCTAAGGCTGACCTTACCTTGAAGTCTGGTAGCGCAGAGCGCACCTACAATGGTTCTGCTCTTACTAATACTGAGGTAGAGGCAACTGGCTTTGCACAGGGCGAAGGTGCAACCTATGACGTAACGGGAACTATCACCAACGTGGGTGAAGTTACCAATACCTTCGGCTATACCTTGAATGCAAACACGAAGGCTTCGAACTACAACATTAAGAAAGAAGAAGGCAAGTTAAAGGTAACGCCTGTCTCTGACACGGTTGTGGTAAAGATCAAAGAGAATAGCAAGTCCTACGTTTATGACGGAACCGTAAAGACGGCTTCTGGCTATACCGTAGAGAGCATTTCGAATGACCTCTATAAGGAAAGCGACTTCAGCTTTACGGGCGATGTTGCACATCAGAGCGCATCCGCTAAAGAGGTTGGTAAATATGATCTCACCATCATTCCAAGCGACTTCACCAACAAGAGCGAAAACTTCTCTACTGTTTCGTTTGAGATCGTTGATGGTCAGCTTGAAATTACCCCAGCTGATATCAATGATTATGTAACGCTCAACACAACTGATGTTGAAGAAACATATGATGGTAAGCCTCATGTAGCAGGTACTGCAACCGCAACTGATAAGAACGGCAACGAGCTTAAGATTGAATATCAGAAAACTGACGGAAGCTGGACAGAGAACCCAGCAGATATTACTGCAAAGAATGTGGCCGACTCTACAACGGTTAATGTTCGCGTATCTGCAACAAACGGTAACTACACGGGCTATGTATATGGTTCTGAAAACCTCACTATCAATAAGCGCACGGTTAAACTTACCTCCGCTTCTGATACCAAGGTTTATGACGGCAATGCATTAACTAACAACAAAGTAACGGTTGGTGGCGAAGGCTTTGCAGAGGGTGAAGGCGCTCTCTACAACGTAACCGGTAGCCAGACCAACGTTGGTGAATCCAAGAATGTCTTCACCTATGAGCTCATCAATGGAGCAACTGAAGGTGACAGTGGCAACTACATTATTGAGAAAGAAGAAGGAACCCTTTCGGTTACCGCGGACGCAAATGAGGTAGTCGTAAAGATTACGGGCAAGACTTCTAATGTTTCTTATGACGGAACCACTCATACTGTTGAGGGTTATACCGTCAACATTTCAGGTGGCAACGGAAACTTCAAGGTTAGCGATGTTGCATACAAGGGTGGCACAACCGTATCTGGAAAAGATGCTGGCACCTACGCCATGAATCTTGATGTAAACAACTTCTCAAGCACGAATGGAAACTTCTCGAACGTACGCTTCATTCTAGAAAGCGATGGCTCTTTGGTTGTATCTCCTCGTGAAGTAACCTTGACTTCCGAAGATGGTTCTTGGCCATACACCGGTGCTACCTATAGCAAGCCTGACGTAACGGTTTCTGACACAGTATTTGCAAGCGAAGTATCTGACGTTAAAGCAACGGCAACCGTAACCAATGCGGGCGATAAGAAAATCAATACCATCACCTGGACACCGGGTGCTCAGTACAAAGAAAGCAACTATACCATCAATAAGAGTGAGGGTACGTTAGAGGTTACCAAGGGTAAGATCTCTGATTACGTAACGCTCAATACTGCTGATGTGGTAGCAACTTATGATGGCACCTCGCATGCAACGGGTGTTGCTACGGCAACGGATAAGAACAACAACCAGCTCACCATTGAATACCAGAAGGCAGATGGTAGCTGGACTCAGAACCCTGCAGATATCACGGCAAAGAACGTAAGCGACAGCTTTACCGTAAACGTTCGTGTTTCCGCTGATAACTACGAAGGATATCTTGAGGGCAAGCAGGTTCTTACCATCAACAAGCGCGTGGTTAACCTTGAAAGTGGTAGCGCTGAAAAGGTTTGGGACGGCACTGCTCTTACCAAGCCAGGCGTAACCGGAACTGAGATGTCTGGTAATACCGGCTTTGTTACGGGCGAGGCTTCGGCCGAGGCAGTAGGAACCATCACTGACTATGCTCAGTATGGAACAGCTGGTATCACTCCAAATACTATCCAAGTAAATTGGGTTAACGGTGTTGACCAGAACAACTATGACGTAAAGACCACTGAGGGAACGTTGAAGATTACTCGTCGTTCCGCAGAGAAGGAAATTCATGTCTATGGTTCTGACAAGACCTATACCTATGACACTTCTGCTCATCCTGCAGGTACCGCAACGGCATCTGCGGTAGTGGGTGAGAGCACCATTAATGCTAACGTTCAGTATCGTTACAATGGTGGCGAATGGACCAACAGTCCAAATAGCATCACGTTGACGAATGTTGCAGATGGTCCTATTACCATTGAGATTCGTGCATGGGCAGACAACTTTGAGGGTTATGCTTACGGTTCTGAAACCTTGGCAATCACTCCTCTTACCGTAAAATACCAGACCGGGTCTAAGACCAAGGTCTATGACGGTAGCGCTTTGACCTTTGCTAAGGGCGAGGCTAATAGCTATTGGACAAGCGAAGGTTCAATCTACGCAAATGACTACAGCGTCTTTGTAAATGATATGTACACCACGGGAACGCAAACCAATGTTGGTACGGCTGACAACCCCTTGACTATCGAATACAAGACCGGCGCTCAGGCAGAAAAGATTGCTAAGAACTACAACATCGTTTTGCCTCAAACGGGCGAAGTTGGCATGGGTCTTTTGACGGTTACTGGACAGTCCATTAATCCTAATGATCCATCAAGTTACAAGGGCGTAACGGTTAATTCCCCGGTTGACGTAACCTATGATGGTGCTACGCATCAGTGGAAGCCAGAGGTTAAAGATGCTAACAATGTGGCTCTTACTGAAGGCAAAGATTACACCGTAAATTACAGTACTACTGACTTCACTAACGTTACCGGTGAGATCACCGTAACCATTACGGGTACGGGCAACTATACCGGCACCGTAACGCGTACGTACAAGATTAATCCAGTAAGCGTCACGGTAAATACTGAGAGTGCTACGAAGGCTTATGACGGAACCGCGCTTACGGCTCCTGGTTCTATCAACGGCTTGGTTAATGGCGAAACCGCTACGGTAGCAACTACCAATTCTCAGACCGAAGTTGGCTCAAAGGCAAATGACAAATATGTAATTAACTGGGGAACTGCAAAACAGGACAACTACGTTGTAAGCGAAGGAACCCTTGGCAACTTGACGGTTACCAAGCAGTCCATTGTTAATGATCCTTCTGATCCTGGTTCCTACAAGGGAGTCAAGATTAATGATCCGGTAAGCGTTGTTTATGACGGCAAAGATCATACCTGGACACCTACGGTTACCGATGCAAATAATAACCCATTGGTACAGGGCGCAGATTACACTCTAACTTACGACACCAATAACTTTACGGATGCTAAGACCATTACCGTAACTATTGAGGGTATTGGAAACTACAAAGGTAAGGCCACTAAGACCTACCAAATCACCCCTGCTCCTTTGACGGTAACTACCGGCTCTAAGGACAAGGTCTATGACGGTAGCGCTTTGACCCATGACGAAGCTT
>CAVABR010000092.1:0-10324 GCA_963586955.1 bacterium | reverse complement strand
GTTGACAGTGGAATTCAGCCGGTAAGCACTGCATACTGGTTTGTTAATTGCACAAGCTTATCCACGGCTCAAGTAAGCAAGCTTGATACTTCAAAGAGCCAAAACATGAGAGTCATGTTTGATAATTGTGTCTCGCTTACTTCAGTTGATGATATTTCTCAATGGAATACCCGCAATGTATCTGACATGACCGGCGCATTCAATAATTCCTTGAACCTTACTTTGGATTGCTCTTCCTGGAATGTAGAAAAAGTTGGAAGCAAACATACCAGCTTTAATGCCAATGCAACTGGCGTAATATCTCCTTGGGATTCAGGGACTGTCTTTGCAGTATATTCAGCCGATGATGGTAGCTTGAATTTCTACAACCGCATGATAGTACCTGCAACCGGTAGCACCTTCTGTGGTAAAACTGCAACCGCGGTATACACGGGAATAGAAAGTGCTTACTACAATTACGACTCACTACCGTGGAAAGACTATCGCTCTTCAATTACCTCAGCGGTTGTTGCAGACAACAACATTCAACCAAAAAGCACGGCCTATTGGTTTGCTGGGTGCACAAACCTTACTACTGCAGATGTAAGCAAACTCAACACTTCAGAGACACAAGATGCATCCAGCATGTTTGAAGGGTGCTCTTCCCTTGCTTCTGTTGGAGATCTTTCAAACTGGAATACCAGCAAGGTAGCCAATATGAGGACGATGTTTAGCGGTTGTGCCTCCCTTGTCTCTGTCGGAGATCTTTCAAGCTGGGATACCAGCAATGCGACAGACATGGCAAGCATGTTCTATAACTGCACAAACCTTGAAGCAGATTGTTCCTACTGGAATGTAGATGCGGTAGGAGATAATCACACCGACTTCAATACCAATGCGCCAAAGGTTGATTCTCCTTGGAATGCGGAGGCAAAGACAGCCTTTGCCATCTATTCAGCAGATGACGGTAGCTTGAGCTTTTATAAACGTGTAACAGTTCCAACTGCAGGTAGTACCTACTATGGAAAAACAGCAACAGCGGTATATACCGGAATTGAAAACGTTGCGTTTAATTCGAACGACAGTATTCCTTGGAAAGACAATAAAGACAATATAACCAACGTTAAAGTTGTTGACAGGGGGATTAAACCAATAAGTACCGGGTTCTGGTTTTATGTCAGCAGGAATTTAACTTCTGTTGATATATCCAAATTAGATACATCTGCAACTACCAATATGGCAAACATGTTTGATGGTTGTCCAAGCCTTGTTTCAATTAATCTGTCCTCTTTAGATACATCGAGCGTCAAGGTTTTCCATGTCATGTTTAAAAACTGCACAAGCCTCCGTTCGATCAATGGTGTTTCTCGGTGGAATACCAGTAATGCGACCGATATGTTTGAAATGTTTTGCAATTGTCCAAACCTTAAAATAGATTGCTCTGTTTGGGATGTTGAAAAGGTTGGAGATACCCATGCTGATTTCAAGACCGATTCTCCGAACGTGGTATCTCCTTGGGATTCAGGGACAGTTTTTGCAATATATACAGCAGAAGATAACAGCCTGAGTTTTTATAATCGTGTAACGGTTCCAACTGCAGGTAGCACTTACCATGGTAAAACTGCAACAGCAGTATATACCGGAATGGAAAGTGCTACGTATGGCTCAGCAGATGATGTTCCTTGGAATAGCTATGTAACAGATATAGAAACAGTAAAGATTATCGACAGCGGAATTCGGCCGGTGAGCACCGCCTATTGGTTTAACAATTGCTCAAATCTTGTTTCACTGCAGATAACCAAACTTAGCGTTTCAAAGACAGAAAATATGTCAAGCATGTTTAGTGGTTGTACTTCCCTTACTTCTGTTGGAGGCATTTCTTCGTGGGATACCAGCAAGGTTCGCAATATGTCAAGCATGTTTAGTGGCTGTACGTCCCTTGCTTCTGTTGATAATCTTTCAAACTGGAATATCAGCAAGGTTAGCAATGTGGCCAATATGTTTAACAATTGCGCTTCCCTTACTTCTATTGGTGATATTTCTTCGTGGGATACTAGCAGAGTCAGCAATACAGCCAACATGTTTAATGGATGTGTCCTTATTAGCTCTATTGGTGATGCTTCTTCGTGGGATACCAGCAAGGTGACAAATATGACGGGTATGTTCTGTCTCTGTCCAAAGCTCATTCTCAATTGTGCTGAGTGGAATGTTTCAAAAGTTGGGGATAACCATACCGGTTTCAATATGGGCTCCCTTAAGGTGGTGTCTCCTTGGGATCCGTCGTTTGCAGTATATTCCGAATCAGACAACAGCTTGAGCTTTTATAAGCGCACCTCAGTTCCTACTAAAGGTTCTACCTTTAACGGAAAGACCGCAACCGCGGTATATACCGGCTTTGAAACCAAGGCCTATACAAAAGATACCGTTCCTTGGATCTCTTATGCAGGGGCAATTAAAACGGTAGAAGTTGTTGATGAGGGAATTACCCCAGTAAGTACTGCATTTTGGTTTAATGATTGCTCAAGTCTAACCACGGTAGAGCTAAGCAAACTGAATACTTCAAAGACAGAAAATATGTCCTCTATGTTTAATGGATGCACCTCGCTCACGTCCGTTAAGGATGTTTCTTCTTGGAACACCAGTAGCGTGACCGATATGTCCTATATGTTTAATGGATGTACCTCGCTCACTTCTGTTAAGGATATTTCTTTGTGGAACACCAGCAAGGTTTGCAATATGGCCAGCATGTTTAACAATGCATCTTCTCTTAGCTTTGTTGGTGATATTAATGGGTGGAACACCAGCAACGTGACCGATATGTCAAGCCTGTTCTGCAACTGTTCAAACCTTACAGCCGATTGCTCTGGATGGATTGTAAAAAATGTTGGCGAGAATCATGATAATTTCAATGCCAATGCTCAAAATGTGAAATCTCCTTGGGTTCAAGAAGAAAAAACCGCTTTTGCTATTTATTCAGCAGATGATAATAGCTTGAACTTTTATAAACGTGCAACAGTTCCAGATATTGGCAGTACCTACTATGGCAAAACGGTAACGTGGGTATTTACCGGAATGGAGGACCAAACATACGATTATTCGTCAGTTCCTTGGAATCAATATGGAGACACAAGATATCCAACTAGTCTCAAAGGCAAATTAAAGAAAATTAGCATTGTTGATTGGGGGGTTAAGCCAGTAAGTACGGCCTATTGGTTTGCGGATTTCTATAGCGTGACTTCTCTCGATGTATCAAGATTAGATTTATCGAGAGTCGGCAGTATGGAATGGATGTTTGATGGCTGTAGTAGTTTAGTTTCGTTAGATGTCTCATCGCTCAATACGTCTAGTGCGACGAATTTCCAAAACCTGTTTGCATTCTGCGGAAGGCTCACCTCGATTGAGGGTATTTCTCAATTGGATACGAGTAATGTAACCAATATGTGGATGGTGTTTAACGAAACTTCAAAGCTTAAAGCAGACTGTTCTGCTTGGAATGTTGAAAAGGTTGGAGGCAATCATGCTGGCTTTAAAAATTATGCATCAGGCGTAGTCTCTCCTTGGGATTCAAATAAAATCTATGCGGTATATTCTGCAGATGACAACAGCTTGAATTTTTATAATCGCAAAGCGGTTCCAGATGAGGGTGATACGTTCTGTGGAAAGACCGCAACTGCCGTATATAAGGGAATAGACACTAATACCTATACAAAAGATACCCTTCCCTGGGTCTCCTATGCAGGTGCAATCAAAACGGTAGAAGTTGTTGATGATGGTATTAAGCCAGTAAGTACCGCATATTGGTTTAATGATTGCTCAAATCTTTCTACCGTAGATCTAAGCAAACTGGATATTTCAAGTACAGAAAATATGTCCTCTATGTTTAATGGATGCACCTCGCTCACTTCCCTTAAGGATATTTCTTCATGGAATACCAGAAAAGTGACCGATATGACAGGTATGTTCTGTAATTGTTCAAAACTTAGCGCAGTTTGTATTGATTGGAATATAGAAAATGTTGGGGATAATCATACCGACTTCAATACAAATGCTTCTGGGGTTCAATCTCCCTGGGATTCAAGGGTGGCATTTGCTGTGTATTCAGAAACAGATAAGAGTTTGAGTTTCTACAAACGTACAACAGTTCCAACAGTGGGCAGTTACTTCAATAGAAGAGCAGTAACAGCGGTGTATACCGGAATAGATACCAAAACGTATACAGGAGAAACGATTCCTTGGTCTAGTTATATAAGTGAAATCAAAAGGGTAGAAGTTGTTGATGGTGGAATTAAACCGGTAAGTACGGCATATTGGTTTAATAATTGCAGAAATCTTTCCATTGGAGATATGAGCAAGCTTGATACTTCAGAGACGAAAGACATGTTAAGGATGTTTTCTCACTGTGAGACCCTTCGCTCTGTTGGCGATATTTCATCATGGGATACCAGCAACGTGGAAGATATGTCATATATGTTTAGCTATTGTTTAAATCTTAGCGTAGATTGCTCTGCTTGGTCGGTAGAAAAGGTTGGAGACAATCATAGTAACTTTACGTTTGAGTCGCATGGGGTATATTCTCCTTGGGGCGGAGATACAAAGAAGATCTTTGCTATATATTCAGCAGAAGATGAAAGCTTAAGTTTTTATAAACGTGTGATAATGCCAAAGGTGGGAAGTACTTACAACGGGAAAACAGTAACGGCAATATATACCGGAATGGAAAGCGCTACGTATGGCTCAGTGAACGATGTTCCTTGGAAAAGCTATCTTAGCAATATCGAAACCGTTAAAATTGTTGATGGCAACATTGAACCGGTAAGCACCGCATTCTGGTTTAATGGTTGTAAAAATTTAACATCGGTGGATATATCAAAGCTCAGTTCAACTTCAATAAGAACCATGGCAAATATGTTTGAAGGTTGTACCAGTTTAATCTCACTTGACATATCAACCTTAAACACATCTCAAGTGACAAATATGCATGCCATGTTTAATAATTGTTCAAAACTCACTTCTTTGGGTGTTCTGACTCCTCTTCAATGGGATACCAGCAACGTGACCGATATGACAAGCATATTTTGCAACTGTTCTAACCTTATAGCGAATTGCTCTAGCTGGAATATAGAAAAAGTCGGCGATAATCATGCTAATTTCAAAAATAATGCTCTAGGTGTTACATCTCCTTGGGATCCAGGAGAGATTTTCGCAGTATATTCAGCAGAATATAACAGCTTGAATTTTTATAATCGCGCAACAGTTCCAACAGTGGGCAGTGTCTTCGATGGAAGGAGCGTAACAGCGGTATATACCGGGATAGAAAATGATACGTATAGCTCAGCAAGCTATGTTCCTTGGAGTAAATATGCATACACAATAAAGGAAGTCAGCGTTGTTGATGGCGGAATTTTACCGGTAAGTACGGCCTATTGGTTTAGTGGTTTCTCAAGTCTTACTAAAGTAGATGTCGGCAAGCTTGACACTTCAAGAACGCAAAATATGGCTAATATGTTTAATAATTGCTCCTCTCTTACTACTATCGGTGATGTTACCTCGTGGGATACCAGCAACGCGACAGATATGACAGGCATGTTTTATATCTGTCCAAATCTTGTTTTCAATTGTGCTGGGTGGAATGTTGGAAAAGTTGGAAATAATCACACCAGTTTTAATGCAGGTTCCCCAGAGGTTGTATCTCCTTGGGATATATCTTTTGCGGTATTTTCATCGGACGACGGAAGTCTAAGCTTTTATAAGCGCAATTCGGTTCCTGCAAAAGGTGCTACCTTCAACGGAAAAACAGCAACAGCGGTATATACCGGAATAGAAAAAGATACCTATGATAGCAATTCGGTTCCATGGAAAGATCGTTGCAATCAGATCACTTCGGCAACCGTTGTGGACGAGAATGTCAAACCGGTAAGCACTGCATATTGGTTTGCTAACTGCATAAATCTTGCTACTGTTGACGTAAGCAAGCTTGACAGTTCACAAACAAAAAGCATGTCCAACATGTTTTTCTGGTGCTATATGATTACCTCTGTTGGCGATATTTCTCAGTGGAATGTTAGCCAGACAGAAGATATGTCAAGCATGTTTAGAGGATGTAACGCACTGAATTCTATTGGGGATATTTCTTCTTGGAAAACAAGTAATGTTTCAGATATGTCAAACATGTTTAATGGATGTACTGCACTGAGTTCTGTTGGTGATATTTCACCGTGGAAAACTGGCAACGTTTGCAATATGACGGGTATGTTCTATAACTGTTCAGTTCTGAGCGCAAATTGTTATAGGTGGAATGTAGAAAAAGTAGGGGACAACCATACCAATTTCAATACGAATGCTTCTGGCGTGCGCTCTCCTTGGGACGCAAAGACAGAGACGACTTTTGCGGTGCTTACAGGCGTAAATCCAGTTATAATTTCCCGCGATGATAGCGATTGGAGAGATATAACTATAAACTTTTGTAAACGTGAAACAATCCCGGAAGAGGGTAGCACCTTCAATGGGAAAAAAGTAATAAAGATATATACAGGAATAGAGACTGATGTTTATGATTCAGGAAGCGTGCCGTGGGCAAAATTTGCCAAAAACATTTGCTCGGTAGAATTCCTTGACGATAATATCCAACCGGCAAGTACTCGGTACTGGTTTAATAATCTTCCAAATCTTACTTCTATAGAAGGTCTAGGTAAACTTGATACTTCAAAAGTGCAAGACATGACCAGCATGTTTAACTCTTGTTCTAGCCTAAGTGCTCTCGAAGGTATTTCCTCGTGGGATATGAGCAAGGTAACCAGTACTCATAGTATGTTTACTGCTTGCAACAACCTTAATTCGCTTGATCTCTCAAAGTGGGATATGGGTAACGTAAGCGATATGCGTGATATGTTTAACGATTGCGGTAGTCTTCAGACGGTTACTGGTATTTCTCGGTGGAATACCAGTAACGTGAAAGACATGAGCTACCTGTTTTATCATTGTGGAAACTTTGAGGCTGATTGCTCAGGTTGGAACGTAGAAAAAGTCACGTCTCATAATAACTTTGCTGATAATGCAAAGAAAGTACTATCTCCTTGGGATTCTGGTTCTGCTTTTGCAATATATTCTGCTGACGATAACAGCTTAAGTTTTTATAAACGCCCAACAGTTCCAGTAGCGGGCAGTACTTATTATGAAAAAACTGCAACAGTGGTATATACCGGAATAGAAAGCAATACGTATAACTCAAGCAATGACGTTCCTTGGGTTTGGCACGCAGGTGACATAAAAAGTATCAAGGCTGTTGATGGAGGATTTCAACCAGTAAGTACCGCATACTGGTTTAGTGGCTGTTCAAATCTTACTAGTGGAGATTTGAGTAAGCTTAATGTTTCGAAGACGCAAAGTATGTCTTGCATGTTTGAAGGATGTTCTTCTCTTGCTTCTATTGATGGTATTTCTTCTTGGAATGTTGGTCGCGTTGCAGATATGTCCAACATGTTTAAAGGATGTTCTTCGCTTGCATCTATAGGTGATTTATCTAAGTGGAACATCAGTAAAGTGTCTGATATATCTAATATGTTTAATGGATGTTCATCGCTTACTACTATTAGTGGTTTATCTCAGTGGAGCACCTATGAGGTTGGCAATATGTCCAACATGTTCAAAGGTTGTTCTTCCCTTACCTCAGTTGGTGATTTGTCCAAGTGGAATATCAGTAATGTGGTTGACATATCTAATATGTTCAATGGGTGTTCATCGCTTACTACCACTGGTGATTTATCTCAGTGGAACACTGGTAATGTAATTTACATGACTGGTACCTTCCTTGACTGCATGAATCTTAACGCAGACTGTTCTGGTTGGAATGTAGAAAACGTTGGAGACAACTATGCGAATTTCAAGGACAATGCCCCCGGTATTGTATCTCCTTGGGATTCAGGGACAGTTTTCGCGGTATATTCAGCAGATGATGGCAGTTTGAGTTTCTATAATCGCTCAACGGTGCCATCGGTAGGTAGTACCTTCTGCGATAAAACTGCAACGGTGGTATATACCGGAATAGAAAGCGCTCAATACAGCTCAGCTAATGACGTTCCTTGGCATTGCCATTCAAACAACATCACAAAAG
Source organism: bacterium (assembly GCA_963586955.1). Lineage (GTDB taxonomy): Bacteria > Actinomycetota > Coriobacteriia > Coriobacteriales > Eggerthellaceae > Anaerotardibacter. The sequence goes on along the minus strand of CAVABR010000092.1, from coordinate 2,235 downwards.
TCAGTGTTGCTGATAGTGGAATTCAACCGCAAAGTACGGCCTATTGGTTTGACGGATGTTCGAATTTGGCCAGCGCAGAGATGAGCAAGCTTGATGTTTCGAAGACACAAAACATGGCTTGTATGTTTAACGGTTGTTCTGCTCTTACCTCTGTTGGAGATATCTCGCAGTGGAACACGGGTAGTGTTTCCAATATGACCAGTATATTCAATGGTTGCTCTAACCTCAGTACAGATTGTTCTGGTTGGAACGTAGCTAACGTTGGGGATAATCACACTGATTTCCAAACAGATGCTCTAGGGGTAAAGTCTCCTTGGGATATAGCCTTTGCGGTATATTCTATAAATGATAGAAGCTTGAGTTTCTATAAGCGCGCAACAGCTCCAACAGAAGGTAGCACTTTCTGTGATAAAACTGCAACGGCGGTATATACCGGAATAGATAGCGCTATCTATAGTTCTGCTAGTGAAGCTAAATGGCACAGTTATTCAAATCTTATTAACACAGTCAGTGTTGTTGATAGTGGAATCCAACCGCAAAGCACGGCCTATTGGTTTGAAGGGTATCCAAATCTTGAAAGTGCAGATTTGAGCAAGCTTGATACCTCAAAAGTAAAAGACATGACAAACATGTTTAAAGGCAGTTCCGCTCTTACTTCTGTTGGTGATATTTCTCAGTGGGATACCAGCAAGGTAGAGGATATGACAAGCATGTTCTGCAATTGCCCCGTACTCAATGCAGATTGTTCTTGGTGGGATATAGCTAAGGTTGGAGATAACCATACAGATTTCAGTACGGGATCAACAGAGGTAAGAGCTCCTTGGGATTCATCTTTCGCCGTATATTCGGCAGATGATAGCAGCTTGACCTTCTATAAACGCGCTTCAGTCCCAGTGGCGGGCAGTGACTATTACGGAAAAACTGCAACAGAGGTATATCCCAACATAGAAACCGATATCTATAAACAAGGATATGAAGTTCCTTGGGAAAAATACGAAACCGGCTTAAAGATAGCCAACGTTGCTGATGGCGGAATCAGACCAGTAAGTACAGCTTGGTGGTTTGCTAACTGTTGGAACCTTACCACGGCAGATCTCAGTAAGCTTGATACTTCAAAGACGCAAGACATGAACAATATGTTTTATGCTTGTAGGTCTCTTGAGACTCTTGGAGATATCTCTCGTTGGGATACCAGCAATGTGACAGATATGAGAAGCATGTTCGATGATTGTCCAAATCTTTTGTTGGATTGTACAAATTGGAATGTTGATAAGGCTAATGATAACCATTTCTCGTTCAACTCCAATTCGCCCAGCGTAATTTCTCCTTGGGATTTGAAGGCTGTTTTTGCAATGTATTCCTCAGATGACCATAGCCTGAATTTCTATAAGGATAGGGTCGCACCAGAGGTAGGTAGCACCTATGACGGAAAAGTGGTAACAGCGATATATACCGGAGTAGAGACCGACCAATATGAATCTGCAAGTGCTGTTCCGTGGCATGAACATGCAACGGACATAACGAATGTGAGTGTTGTCGATGAAAAAATTAAACCGGTAAGCACAGCATATTGGTTTAGCGGTTGTTCAAATCTTGCAACTGTAGATGTAGGCAAGCTCGATGTTTCAAAGGTAGAAAACATGGCCAGAATGTTTGAAGGATGCGCCTCGCTTACTTCTATTAGTGATATTGCTCAGTGGAATACCACAAACGTCACGAACATGTCGTACATGTTCTGTAACTGCATAAACCTTACGCTTGATTGTTCTAGCTGGAATATCGAAAAGGTTGGAGAAAACCATGCGAAATTCAATGGCAACGCGCCAAAGGTGAAATCTCCTTGGGCTGAAGAGGTTGCTTCAGCGCTTAATTCCGGGGAGGTTCAAGATGGCACAGTCACCACGTTAAATGACAGCAACGAATCCGTGACATCCAGCACGGACAACAATCAAGCAACGGGAGCAGACGAAGGTTCGAACAATGATGCTTCCACTGATGGTTCAGGCCAGCAAGCTAACAACTCTGCCTTGCCAGCGTCAAGCGAAAGCACAGAGGGGAGTACAAGAGAAATTAAGATCGCTGCATGATTCAGGGATTTGCTTTCAGGTAGGCTACAAGCACGTTTTGCTTTCAGAAGCAAATCAGAAGAGGTTAAGACGAGAAGCACTCAGCGTTTTCAAACTTACTTTTGATCGCTTCGCTCGCTGTATAGGTCTCAGGCTTCAATCGCTTTCG
>CAVABR010000091.1:0-11828 GCA_963586955.1 bacterium | reverse complement strand
CCGCTCGCCACATGGCGCAGAAGGCTATCTACAACGAAACAAGAATCCCCTTGCTTTAGCTATGGGGAGTGTCAAAGAGAATATGAAAACCTTATTGAAAACTTGCAAATACAAACGAATGAATACCTTGTTAATAAGCTCAAAAAAGGAATGAGCGAAATAGAAAAAGGAAATGTATTAGCTCATCCCCTTATTGAAGAGTGAAGGGGATACATAGATGCAACTTTGTTGGACTCAAGATGCTTGGGATGATTATCTTTATTGGCAGAAGGAAGATAAAAAAGCCCTTAAAAGGATAAATACTTTAATTAAAGAGGTAATGCGCTCACCTTTTGAAGGCATAGGAAAGCCCGAACCGCTACGTGGTAATTTAAGTGGGTTATGGTCGAGAAGGATTGATTCTGCAAACCGTCTTATATATCAAGTAACAGATAATGCAATTATTATTTTATCTACTATTTTAGTGGCGGACCAACGTCACAACAGGTGATTGATGAGGAAAATGTTTGAGCGGTTTTTCTGTCTGCTCTTCAAAATATCCAAAAAAATAAGCATGTCCACTTTATTGGTCATGACCGGTCTTCCCTGCATGCTAAAATGATCAGCAAAATTAAGGTAGAATATTACAGGTAAACTTTCTTCGCGTTTATGCTGATATTAAGCGAAAAATAATCGTTTGGGTGCTAAAGAGTTTTGTTGGATTAGGGAGGATTCGTGGAACATATAACCACACTTTCATTTTGCATAAAACCAGTTAAGGATCCTAATTTTTCAGAGAACAATATTTGTGCGTTCGGTCCTATGCTTCAAAGTGTTTTGTTGAGCCATGCTGATTCGTCCTACGCTGAGCAATTGCATACGGCTAGTTTTCATCCTTATAGTCAGTGTTGTTTTAAGGACAGGGATGGCAACATAATTTGGCGGATAAATGCTCTTACTGACGAAGCAACTTCTTATCTATTAGAACCTGCTCGTAAAATCGAATCATTCACTTTGCGAAATCTTGATACCTCTTTTGCTGTTGTAAAAAGTTCGTACGAAACTTCAAGCATCTCATGTTTTCTTGACAGACTAACAGAAGAAACAGATCCGACGTTTCGTATTCAGTTTCTTACTCCTACCGCATTTAAAAGCAAGGGTCGTTATGTGATTATTCCTGAGGTTCGTTTAATTTTTCAGAATTTACTTATGCGTTACAACCAAGTTTATGCAGGAAGTAACGAAATAGATGCCAATACTGTTGCCTATATTGCCGATCATACAAGCATTTCTTCATATAATTTACGATCTCGTTATTTTTCTCGAACAATGAGCAAATCAGATAAAATACCAGCTTTTGTTGGTTCTGTAACACTGCATGTTGCGGGGTCTCAGCAATTGCAAGGGCTTATTGCTATGTTGCTTGCATTTGGTGAAGTTGCTGGCGTAGGAATTAAGACATCCATGGGTATGGGTGGCTTACGTCTGTTACAAAATACGGTAAAAACAAAAGAGCAGAACAGGGAGGGTTAATTGGAAACTAAAACTGTTTTATATTTTGGAGCACTTCTTCATGATATTGGGAAAGTTATATATCGTGGTATATCAGAACGTAAAACGCATTCTAGATTAGGTGCCCAGTTTATTGAAGAAGAGGTATCTGCATGTAATGAAAGCTTTTGTACTCCAGAAGGAAAGAAAGTTATAGAGCAGATTCGTTATCATCACGCTGAAGAGATGAAAGGGATCAAAAGGCTCAGCAATGATTCCTTGGCGTTCATTACTTATTTCGCTGATAACATTTCGGCAAGTATGGATAGAAAAAACGAAGGAGACGAAGAGACAAAGGCTTTTTTTGATGCCAAAGTAGATCTTCGCAAAATATTTAATATTCTAAACGGATCAAGCGATGACAACACTATTCCGCACCGCGATTACAATGAAGTGCGTGAACTATTAAAGAAGCAATTAGCTGGTATTCGTATTTCTGCTCAGGAGGTTAATTCTCTCTTAAATCTTCTTGAAGCCACCACAAGTAATATTCCTTCATCAACGAATAAATCGGAATTGGTTGATGTGTCTTTGTACGACCACGCTAAAACAGCTGCTGGTATTGCTTCGTGTATTTTTGACTACACAAAAGAAAAAGGAATAAGCAACTATAAGGACGCTTTCTTTTCGCTGAGCGCTTCGCAAGAGTACTATTCTAAGGACATGTTTTTGCTACTGTCGTGCGACATGAGTGGTATTCAGGATTTCATCTACAACATCAGTGGGACAGGTGCTCTAAAGCAATTGCGTGCAAGAAGTTTGTATCTTGAACTAATGATGGAGCACGTTGTTGATGAGTTACTTGAACGACTTGAGCTATGTAGGGCAAATGCGTTATATATTGGCGGTGGTCATGCTTATTTATTGCTTCCTAATACACAACACGCTCTGCAAATAGTGCAAGAGTTCCAAGAAGAGCTGAAACAATGGTTTATTGCTGAGCATGGAACTAATTTGTATATGGCTTTTGCCTGGGTGCCCTGTAGTGCGGATGATTTAGCGAATAGAAGCGAAAACAAACAGAGGTTTGCCGAGCTATTTAAAAAAGTGTCAGCCGAGTTGTCAGACGTAAAAGCTTCAAGATATACAGCCAGTGATATTAAACGAATGAACTTTAGTGGCAAACTTGTTGATACAGGTAGAGAATGTCGTGAATGTCACAGATCTGATGCTTTGGCCGAAGATAATGATGTATGTCAAACCTGCAATTCTCTCCATGGAATTTCTTCGGAGTTAATCTACAAAGATGTTTTCGCAGTTATAGATCAAGCTTCAAACGAAGATGTTTCTGATTCAGTGCATCTTTCATTACCCTTTGCGCGAGAACTCGTTTTATATAGTCGTAATGATTACCTTGCTAAACAACCAAAAACTAGGCGTATATATACGAAGAACACCTGGGATGCTGGAATTGATCTAGCAACGCATATTTGGATGGGTGACTATACCGCAGAAACAGATAGCCAAGAAACTGATAAGTTTGGATTTGTTGCTTATGCCGAATATGGCAACTCCCTTGAAAAAGGAAAGGGTATTAGGCGTTTAGGGGTATTGCGCGCCGATATTGATGACTTGGGTACTGCTTTTGCAAGTGGTATACCTGCTGAAAAAGCCTCTATTAGTCGTACGGCTACTTTAAGTAGAAATCTAAGTTACTTTTTTAAGCATAAAATTAACGATATTTTGGCTGGGGGAGATTATCAACTTCAAGTTATCTATTCTGGTGGCGATGACTTATTTATTGTGGGGAACTGGAGTGATGTTCTGTATGCTGCCTTGGATATTCATAAAGCTTGGCATGAATTTACGGGAAACAACTCCCTTACCATAAGTGCGGGAATTGGCATGTTTGATAAAACGTATCCTATTGCACGTATGGCCTCCGAAACCGGCTTACTTGAAGATGAAGCAAAAATGTATATTGAGACAGATTCCGATGGGAAGAAATGTTTGAAGAATGCTGTTGCTCTTTGGTCTGATGACACAGTCTTTAGTTGGAATGATTTAGCGAATATTGTCGAGCCACGCATGCGTGAAGTTGCCGATATCTTTAAACAGCATGAAAAAGGTAAAGCGTTCATATACAAAATGGTTTCGCTTCTGCGGAACTACGATCAAGTAATTTCTGCGCCACGTCTTGCATATTTGCTCGCAAGAAGCTTTGAAGAAGACAAAGAAAATAGAGACGAACTTTGCAAAAAGTTTTACTCCTGGGCTTCCAATGACAAACAGCGACGTTGTCTAATTGTCGCATTGGAATGGTACGTTTATAGCATTAGGGAAAGGTGAGGGTGATTATGCAAGGAAAAAGTGTTGTATTGCAATTGTCTAATGAGATTTCAATTAATGAATCCAATTATGCAAAAGTTGCAGAGAGGATCATTAAAGTATTAAAAGATAGAGGTAAAAGTCCATTTAATGGATTATCTACAACAAAACTACGTAGTATATATGGTCTTATCACTAACATTTACACGCGAATCAACACGCCTGAAGACTTTAATGAAAACATTTCTGACCTTCAGTACATCAAAGTCAAGCTGGCTTATGAGTGGGGACGCGATAAAGAGAGTGGCGAACCTATAAAAAACTTTATTAAAGGTTCTTTTTTAATGAGTGCAATCGACAACATTGAAACGTACGACCAGTTCATTTTGTATTGTCGATATGCAGAAAGCTTAGTTGCATATTTTAAATTTTATGGAGGCAAGGAGTAACTCATGGCATATACCAAAATCAAAATAGAGGGAATTATTGAGGTAAAAACCGGCCTTCATATAGGAGGAGATGATTCTTTCAGCGCAATTGGAGCCATTGACTCGCCGGTAGTGCGTGATCCGCTTACGCGCGACCCTGTTATTCCTGGTTCTTCTCTTAAAGGTAAGATGCGCTCTTTGCTAGCAAGAGACATGGGAACCTTGCAGGCTTCTGGTGCACAAGGTTTTGAAAATGACTGCGCAGAGGTTAAACGCTTGTTTGGATCAAGCGCGAAAGGAAGCAATGAGGCTGGAACCGGAATGCAAATGTCACGTTTGCAGTTCAGTGATTGTTTTCTTGCGAATAAGGCTGATCTGCCACAAATTTTTGAAAACAAGTTTGAAAATACTATTGACCGATTAAGCTCAATAGCAAATCCCCGTCAAATCGAAAGAGTGGTACGCGGATCAGAATTTGTTTTTGAAGTTATCTACAATGTTGAAAAAGAAGAGGACATCCCTGAAGACTTTGAAAATATTAAAAGGGCCATTACGTTGCTTGAAAATGACTATCTTGGTGGTGGTGGCACTCGGGGTAATGGTCGCATTTGCTTCAATGAATTATCTGCATCCGTGGTAACAGGAGACTTTTCAATTCCAGTTCCAGATTTGAGGTAGCTCATGGCTAACCAAATTATAAAACTGTCATTTAAGGCACCGGTGCATTTTGGGAATGGCCGTTTAGCTGATAGTGCTTTCACGTGTGATTCTGCAACTCTATTTAGTGCTTTGTATATTGAGGCATTACGTATGGGTTGTGCCGATGATTTTTTTCAGGCTGTCAAGGCGGGAGATATTTTATTTAGCGATGCGTTTCCTTACATTGGAGATCAACTTTATATCCCTAAACCTATGGCGTTCCCTAAAGTGGCAAAAAGGAATTTTGAATCAGGAGATTCACGCGAGCGAAAAGCAAATAAGAAATTGAAATACATTCCATTTACTTTACTTTCCAGCTATTTTGCTGATTCATTTGATTTTATTGAAGAGCAGAATAAGTTTGAACTTGGAAAACAATTTTTGCGTACTAAGGTTAATCTTACCAGGGAAAACAGCGACGATGCTGAGCCTTTTCATGTTGGAGCGTTTGCTTTTAATCCAGGCTGTGGAATCTACTTTATAGCGACCGGAACATTTGATGTTGCACCACTGTTTGAGCAACTTAGCTATTCGGGGCTTGGAGGTAAAAGAAGTAGCGGTTACGGTCGCTTTTCTGTTCGGTTTGAAAATTCAAAAGCATTTGATGACGTGTTGGTGGATTCGTTCAACAATAGTAAAGGAATGCTTTTGTCCACTTCAATTCCTTGTGAAGAAGAGCTTACTGAGTCCTTGCTTTCTAATGCTAAATATCACTTAGAGCGTAAGGGTGGATTCGTGCAATCTACTACGCATGCTTCAACATTTCGAAAAAAACGTGATATGTGGATGTTTACACCAGGTTCTGTTTTTGAGAACAGCTTCAAAGGTGATGTGTTTAACGTAAATGCAACTCCCGATGCCCATGCGGTGTATCGCTATGCTCGCGCAATGTGGATGGAGGTGTAGTATGGCTGTCCGTCATTTTTGTTTAGACATTGAAACAGAAGGCTTAGTCCATATTGGGAATGGCAATCAATATGGCAAGAAGGATTATTTTGCAAGCAAAGATAAAATTGCCATCCTAGATGTCCGTAAGTTCACCTCTCGGCTTAATGCAGGTCAAGTTGAACGTTATTGTGCTTTTCTTGAGGGTAAAGACAAAGCAGGAAATTTGCAGTTTTTTCTAACCAAGAATCAAGATCTGAAAAAAATAGCAATGCAATCAATTGCGTACTTAATTGACTCCCCACTACCAAAACATGATGTATGGGAATTTGTGAAGGATCCCTACGGCAAACCATATGTTCCTGGCTCTAGCGTAAAAGGGATGCTTCGCACGGTTATCTTGCTGAATCTATTACTTAAGGACGAAAGCTATAAATCACTGATTACCTCATCTGTGGAAAATGCTTCAGCTAATAGAAACATTGCAAAACGTGCGGATAGACAAATTGTAAAAAAAGCTTTTTCAAAAAAGCCTAATGGTTCTGCCGATGCTGATGAAATTAATATTATGAAATATATTTCTGTTGCAGATTCTAATCCACTCTCAACAGATGATCTGGTATTTGCAAAAAAATACGATCAATTTTCTAAGAATGATCCGGCAGATCATAAGCTTGAAATGAGAAAACCCACTGTGAAAGAAGGTAATAAACTAAGCATTTGTAGAGAATGCTTACAGCCTGGAACAAAGATTTCTATTGAAATAGCAATTGATGATCGAATTGATTCTTGTCTTGGTGGCTCTATGCTTGATGCACATGGTATACAAACAATGTTAAAAAAATGGTTTGACTTCTATTCAAAGTGTTTTTTGAATAGCTTTGAGGAAGGCACTGGATCAACGCAAAGCATCTCCGGTTCTTCTGCTGATGATAGATGTAACTACATATTTCAAGCCGGATCAATGGCGGGTACGCGTTGTAGGAACAATGCCATAAACAATACGGGTTATTGCAGATTGCATCAAGACGAGGTAAATAAACAAAAAATATCAAGCAAAATAACATGTTACCTAGGTGGTGGTGTTGATTTTGTAAGTAAAACCGTTGTTGGGGCTTTATTTAATTCTGATGAAAAACGCCTGGAAGTTATTTCGCGTATTTTATATAGCCAATTTCCTACAAAGGTAGATCCTGCATTTTATCCGCTTTTGATGAAAAAAGTGAGTCAAGCGGGATTCTCACCTAAGTCTTTGAAAAAAGGTAAAGAAGATCATCGTCATTGGCGTGATCAAGAATTGGGTGTATCTCCCCATACTATGAAATATGGGCTGGTGGGAAAGAAAAAATACCCAATGGGTAAATGCAATGTGAGTATTCGGGAGATTTAGATGGCTACTTTGTTTTCTCCTATAGGGACAGCTGATCCTATTACGCAACTTGGCGACGGTCCAATGTTGCACATAGTAAGAAACAAAAGACCAGAAAAAGTGGTTTTGTATTTGTCGCCAAAAATGTCAGGGTATGAACATAGAGACAACCGCTATACAAAAGCCATTGAATTACTTTCTGAGCATATCAATATGCAGATGCCAGAGATTGAGTTAATAGAATCTCATATAAAAGAGGTGTATCGCTTTGATTATTACATTGAGGAATTTGAATCTATTTTAGAAAAACTTGCAAGCACTGAGGAAGAGCTCTTAGTTAATGTCTCTTCGGGTACTGCAGGGATGGCTCAGGCGTTGGTTGCTATAGGGTCATTTGGACGTTTCGATCTTGAATTATTGCAAGTAACTACTCCTAAGAAAGATATTAATTCAAGGCATGATAGAGAAGATCCTGACAACTACAATCTTAATGAAATGTGGGAATGGGATTGTGAAATTGAGGCTAAAAATGAAAACAGAATTGTTGCTGTTAAAACACCAAATTTTGCAGAGCGTTTATTACGTGAAAATGTAAGCATTTTATGTCGTAGTTACGAATTCGAAAGCGCCTCTAAGCTAGTCCAAGAAATGAAAACAGTAAGTGTTGAGGCAAAGGAAATGATTGAGGCAACTTCTGCTCGGTTGAATCTCGATGGTAATCGCTCAGCGGGAGTTTTTGGTGGAACAGATCTATGTTACAAGCCTGACGATTTGCTTCTGGAATATCTTTATGTGATGGAGGTGCGACTAGAACAGGGTCACTGGGCTGATTTTATGCGTTCGCTTTCTCCGGCTTTGACAGAACTAATGAAAAGAAAATTACGTCCTTTTTTACCTGACGACAAATACATTTTGCCAAAGGAAAAAGATGCAAAGGGCAGAATGAAAAATAGAAGAACTTCCGATAAATATAATGTCAAATCAATTCAATCGGACGAAAAGCTTGAATCAATATTACGTAGGCATCATTACGAAACGTCCTTTTTTATTTCGAACGATGCTTTTATGGATCTTATCGAGTCATATTGTGAAAACGAGGAGGAAGCAGAACAACTAAAACGCCTGAGAAATGCAGAAAAAAGAGGACGTAATTCGCTTGCCCATTCGTTGCGCGTGTCTTCAAGAGAAGCACTTGAGAAAGAGTGTGGAATTTCTTTTGATGAGATAATGGATTTACTTTTTGAGTTGCATGGTTCTGCAAAACCGGGCTTATATCGCAGGATTGTCGAAGAAATAGACACCCTTCTTTAGGAATGTAGGTGTTATATATGCCTCATGTGTACTTAACTAGAAGTGATATTAAACTCGGTTTTTCGCAGGGTCAGTTAGTAGTTAAGGGTAAACCTGAAGAAGAAGAGCGAAGGTTTCCTTTTTGTAACGTGGAAAGTCTTAATGTATTTGGCAGTCCCCAGATTTCCACCCAATTAGTTAGAGAATGTCTTTCAACGAATGTTCCTATTGCTTATTACTCGGAAGATGGACACTATTGGGGAAGAACAATTTGTTCTGGCAATATTGACCCCTTTCGTCAGCGTCAGCAAATACTGTTAACATGCGACGCTGAATTCTGTTTAAAATGGGCAAAACGTATCGTTGAAACAAAGATTAAAAACAGTTTAGCTTTTCTTGAATCTGTAGATGAGACATATACTTTTTCAAGTGAGGAAGTTAAAGGTTTACAACATTCGCTTTCTCACCTATCTCAGGCCTCAACTGCTGATGAAGTTATGGGGTTTGAAGGCAATGCTGCAAAGTGCTATTTCCAATGTTTTTCCAAGTTATTTTCTGATTCAGTATTTAGTTTTAAGGGAAGAAATTCTCGGCCACCAAAGGATCCTATTAACGCTTTACTTTCTTATGGTTATAGTTTCCTGCATCGAAATATTATTGGCGCAATCGAGCGTCATGGGCTCCACCCTTATTTTGGTTTTATGCATAAGATTAAGCGAGGTCATGCCTCCTTGGCTTCAGATTTGATTGAAGACTATCGTTCTTTTGTTGTTGATAAAATGGTATTTGAACTGGTGTTAGCAGGAGAAATGTCTTCAGAGGATTTCACTATTACCCCGAAAGGAGCTGTTTATATGTCAAAAAGCCTAATGGAAAAAGTTACAGATCTCCTTTCTGCTTGTACTACAGAAAGAAAATATTATCGCTATGCATATGGGGACAATTATCGATATGGATTTCATGCTGCTCTTGATAAAAAATTATGTAGCGTGGTAGATGCAATAGAAGCTCATGACGCAGAGCTTTATCAACCATTTTTATGGGCTGACATTCAATGAACGATCTACTCAAGACAGAACAAACATTTGGAAGAGTGATGGGCTCTTCTCCTTCAGAGAATAAATTTTACGTTTTGGTGATGTTCGATATATCGGGACGCAAAAAATATTCGATTTTGGTAAAGCTTTTGAAGCGGTATAGCCACCGAATCCAAAATTCGGTATTTGAGGCTCACTTAAAAATGTCCGATTTTAAAAAGCTTCTTGACGGAATAGAAAAACTGATGAGATCCAAGCGTTATTTTGATGCTAATGACAAGGTTAGAGTTTATAAAATTTCCAATGGATGTCAGGCGGTTATATTCGGCGAAAGCAATAATTATTCTTTTGATTTGGATGCGAATCTATTTATCTAGCGTTAACATATAGGCATGGCAATAAAGAGGACTAAGAAAAAATTTTTTGTATATACAGTATTTTTCTTGTTTTGTCCATACCATTGATTTGCCTTAATCCCCGAGAGGGGACGGAAACTTAAAGCTTGAAACAACAAAGTCAAACTTTACAGAAATTACCATTGATTTGCCTTAATCCCCGAGAGGGGACGGAAACCAGTCGCAAAAACCGAACTGCTTTATTTTGTCTGCTTGAATTGATTTGCCTTAATCCCCGAGAGGGGACGGAAACTTCTTCATTAGTGAAGCTTGCTACTTGATTTTCTCCGTATTGATTTGCCTTAATCCCCGAGAGGGGACGGAAACCTGTTACATCGCCCCGCTTTAGAGAGCTGGTTTTCCCGATTGATTTGCCTTAATCCCCGAGAGGGGACGGAAACTAAATTGGTAGTTGTTGATCAGCTCACGGGTTAAATTATGAATTGATTTGCCTTAATCCCCGAGAGGGGACGGAAACCGCAATATAACATATCCCAACTCTCACCTAGTGCAAATTGATTTGCCTTAATCCCCGAGAGGGGACGGAAACTGTAAACACCTTTTTGACCCAATGAACGGCGATTTGTATAAATTGATTTGCCTTAATCCCCGAGAGGGGACGGAAACTGGTCCACGATGGCTTTTACACCTTGGATACTCTTCTTAATTGATTTGCCTTAATCCCCGAGAGGGGACGGAAACTTTTCGAAAAACTAGCCGAGGCAAATTCTCAAGTAGTTGTTTTTAGATTGATTTGCCTTAATCCCCGAGAGGGGACGGAAACTCGTGCGAAGAGTGATTTTCGCATTAAATGCACGATCAATTGATTTGCCTTAATCCCCGAGAGGGGACGGAAACTTCTAACTAATTCGACTGGCGATTCTACGAGTTGGTACCAGATTGATTTGCCTTAATCCCCGAGAGGGGACGGAAACCACACCTATTTCTTTGAACTCGTAACATGATAGCTCGTCAGCAATTGATTTGCCTTAATCCCCGAGAGGGGACGGAAACCTAGTTTTAATCTCTGATCTTGTGTGTAGTGCATTGATTGATTTGCCTTAATCCCCGAGAGGGGACGGAAACGAAGTCACTATGATCATCTTCGCACTTGCCGATAGCAAATTGATTTGCCTTAATCCCCGAGAGGGGACGGAAACTTCATAGCTAGTTTCTAGAATTAAATCGTCACGGTGAGCTTTTGAATTGATTTGCCTTAATCCCCGAGAGGGGACGGAAACTTGAAATATTTGCGTTTTCTTTCAGCAAGTCCCAAAATTGATTTGCCTTAATCCCCGAGAGGGGACGGAAACTTAATTCGATTAATTCTTTTGTGTTCCGCTTGGGGTTTTGCGAATTGATTTGCCTTAATCCCCGAGAGGGGACGGAAACGTGTTAGGTACCACACGACATTGTTTACATTGAGGACTAATTGATTTGCCTTAATCCCCGAGAGGGGACGGAAACGTTAACATAACTTGAATGTTCGCAATTACAGACGCATTGATTTGCCTTAATCCCCGAGAGGGGACGGAAACGCGCTCATTTTCGCGAACCAAGAATGGATCGGCTAATCTTCTAATTGATTTGCCTTAATCCCCGAGAGGGGACGGAAACTGTTTGGATCCTCGCGAAGTTCTTTCGACAGCCGTTTGCGGATTGATTTGCCTTAATCCCCGAGAGGGGACGGAAACGTATTAGGCTCACCGACAATAGAGAGCAAGTTACGCAAATTGATTTGCCTTAATCCCCGAGAGGGGACGGAAACTGACTTAAGCGTCTCCCAATCTGAAGTGAATCCTGAAGTGGACCCCAAATTTTGAAACGTGAAGCGTGAAGGATGGGGCTCAGATTAGGATGGGGCTCAGATCAAGTAATCCTTAAACTACGCGTGCCCCACATATCGCTGATTTTGTGGGGGGGGGGT
>CAVABR010000090.1:0-12633 GCA_963586955.1 bacterium | reverse complement strand
AATATGACGGACAATCCCATGTGCCTTCTGTAAGTGTAGACGGGGTAGTTAAGGGCGATACCGTAGAGGTTGCTGTAGACGGTGAACAAATTAATGTTGGCTCATATACCGCAACAGCAAAAATAGATAACGCTAACTACAAACTTCCTGATAATCCAACTCAAAGCTTTACTATCAATCAAAGAGAAGTAACGCTTAGTTGGTCAGAAGATGAGTTTGTCTACAATAAACAAGATCAGACACCAAAAGCTGAGGCAGGAAATCTTGTAGGAACTGACAAAGTAACCGTTACGGTAGAAGGCGCGCAAACCAATGCGGGCACTTATACGGCAACTGCAACGGCGCTCGATAATGCAAACTATAAGCTTCCGTCCGAAGTTACCCATAGCTTTACTATCAACCAAATAGAGCTCACGCTTACCTGGGGCGCTGAAACAACCTTTACTTATAACAGAGAACCCCATGCTCCAAGCGCAGAGATTACTGGTGTCATTAAAGGCGACACGGTAAATCTAACTATTGAGGGCGAGCAAACCAACGCAAGTGATACTCCTTATACCGCAACTGCAACAATTGATAATGCTAACTACAAACTTCCAAGCATTAACACTAAAGATTTCACTATTGCTAAGGCAGACATTACCATTTCCGGCATTAAGGCTAACGACAAAACCTATGATGGCACCACCAAAGCCGAGCTTAACTTTGATCAGGTTGAACTCGCAGGCAAAGTAGGTAGTGATGATCTTGGTGTTACTGCCGAAGGCACCTTTGAAGATGCGAATGTTGGAACCGCTAAAGCCGTAACCATTTCTAACCTTGTGCTTGGTGGCGCTTCGGTTGATAACTACAAACTGGCAGAAAAAGGCCAGCAAACAAGCACTACCGCAACCATCAATCAAGCCACGCTTGATTTTGGTAAATTCAACGTTAACACCGATACTCAAACCTACACCGCAAAGCAAATCGCCCCTACGGTTTCTGGCGATACTTACAAACTGTCTACCGACTACGAAGTAACCTATGGTGAAAATATCAACGCTGGAGAGAATGTCGGCACCATCACCATTAACGGCACTGGTAACTATAAGGGTACGAAAACCTACACCTTCACTATCAACCAAAAAGAACTCACTCTTACCTGGGGAGACAAAACAACCTTTACTTATGACGGTGTTTCGCACGTACCAAGCGCAACAATAGATGGCACTATCAAAGGCGATACGGTAAAGCTTTCCGTAGAGGGCGCGCAAACTAATGCAAGTGATAGCCCTTATACCGCAACTGCCAAAATTGACAACAAAAACTATAAGCTTCCAACTGACAACACTAAAGAATTTACTATTACAAGAGCAGAAATTACCGTCTCTGGTATTACGGCAAAAGATAAAACCTATGATGGTACCACTGCAGTAGACTTTGATTATAAGGATGTCAAACTTGACGGCAAGGTTAATGGCGATGATTTAAGCGTCAGCGCTGAAGGCGCCTTCGAATATGCCGGCGTCGGGGCGGGTAAAACGGTAAATATTACCGATCTTACGCTCGAAGGAACTTCGGCTAATAACTACAAACTAGCAAGTATTGGTCAGCAAACATCCACCACTGCAACTATCAATCAGGCTACGCTTGACTTTACTAGGATCGAAGTTATGACCAAAGTCGTTGCCTATACGGGGCAACAAATCAAGCCTGAAGTAACCAGCAGTATCTATACAGAAGATGTTGACTTTGAGGTTATCTATGGCAGAAACATTAATGCAGGAGAGGGTAGAGTAACCATCATAGGTATAGGCAACTATACCGGTGAGGAACTTACAACCTTCACTATTGCAAAAGCAAACCCTAACCCTACTATTCCAGAAGGTCTTACGGCAGAGACAGGACAGACTTTAGCTGACGTTGTTCTGCCTAAGCAGACTGAACCAGTTCCAGGCACCTTTACTTGGGAGGCTGAAGACCCTTCAGCAGTTTCGGTAGGAGAGGCTGGTACAACACCTACCTTTAATGCCATATTTACTCCTAATGACACCGAAAACTACAACATACAAGTAGTTGCAGTTCCTATTAAGGTCACCAATGTAAAGGCAGCTTTTGCAGTACTTTTCAGCGACAATACCTTAGGCTTCTACAACCGCGTGGATATTCCTTCTAGCGTGGGCGAAAGCTTTGATAGCAAAACCGTCTCTGCAGTATACAAAAATATCGAAAATGCCAACTACAAGCCTGAATGGCTCGAGAAGGAAATAACCAGTGCAACCGTTGTAGACGCAGGTATCCAGCCCAAATCAACCGCAAATTGGTTTGCGCTGAGTAATCCTTCAAGCCTCACCAAGATTGACGTAAGCAAGCTGAATACCGTAAAAACAACCAGTATGGCCTCTATGTTTAAAGGTTGTTCAGCGCTTACCACGGTGGGAGATCCTTCAAATTGGAGCACGGCTCAGGTTAGTGACATGTCTTCAATGTTTGAAGGCTGTAGCGCGCTTGCGCAAACAGGTGATATTTCAGGTTGGAATACCGCTCAAGTTACTACCATGGCATCCATGTTCAAGGATTGCAAAGCGCTTACCACAGTGGGTGATATTTCCGCATGGTATAAAAACACCGCAAGCGTCACCGATATGACATCCATGTTCGAAAACTGCGAAAACCTCACGGCAGATTGTTTTCAGTGGACGGTTGACAACGTAGAAGATAGACACGAAGGCTTCAATACCAACGCACCACACGTGCATTCCCCTTGGGGTGACCCTCTCATTTTCGATAATTTTAAAGTCGACACCGAAGCAAAGATCTATACCGCAAGCCAAATCACTCCTTCGGTAACCTGCGATACTTACCAGCAAGGTACTGACTACGAAGTGGTCTATGGTGAAAACCTAAACGTAGGCGAGGGCATCATCACTATCAAGGGTCTCAATAAATACAAAGGCGCTAAGACCTACACCTTTACTATTAAACAAAAAGAACTCACCCTTGTTTGGGCTGAACAGACAGCCTTTGACTACGATGGAAACACGCACGCACCAAGTGCAACCATTGAGGGTGTCATTGGAAGTGACACCGTAAATCTCACTATAAAAGGTGAACAAACCAATGCGGGTACCTACACTGCTCTTGCAAAAATTGACAATGAAAATTACAAGCTTCCAGCAGAGAATAAAAAATCATTCATCATTGCACGAGCTCAGGTTAGTGTCATTGGTATTACCGCTAAAAGCAAAACTTACGATGGCACCACCAAGGTAGAATTTGACTGCACAAAGGCGATCTTTGTTGGTAAGCTTCCCAATGATGAGTTAACCGTCAAAGCGGAAGGCGCTTTTGAAAACGCAAACGCTGGAACTAATAAAACGGTAAACATCTCTAACCTTGTTCTTCGTGGTAAATCTGCTGACAATTACAAACTTGCCAAGTATGGTCAGCAAACAAGCGCAAATGCAGATATCAATACGGTTTCAATTAATCCAGATAACATTATCATCTCAACTGAGGGCACAACTTATACCGGAGAGCAACTAAAACCTGCAGTTACCATTAAGGGCTTGAAGCTCAATAGAGACTATGCGGTCTATTATGGTGGCAATATCAACGCAGGCGAAAATGCAGGCACGGTAAGAATTGAAGGAATAGGTAGCTATAGTGGCTCTTTTGAAAAAACCTTCGATATAGCAAAAGCAGACCCCATCTGCTCTGAGCCAATTTATTTAACTGCTGAAGAAGGCCAAACGCTTGCAGATCTTTCCTTGCCATATCAAACTGAACCGGTAGCAGGCACTCTTACCTGGATATATAAAGATCCTTCCAAAGTATCAGTGGGGGCAGCGGGCACAACTCCTACTTTCGGAGCGGTGTTCACTCCTGCCGATACTGACAATTACAACATTAAAGAAGGTGTATACGTTAACCTCACTGTCACCAAAGCGAAGGAAAAGAAAGCCTTTGCTGTTTATTTTGCAGAAGATAAAAGCTTGAATTTCTATAAGCGCGCGGACATTCCAAACGTGAATGATGTCTTTGATGGCAAAAAAGTTACGGAGGTATATACCGGTATTGAAACAAGCAATTATGCAGATTCAAGTGCTCCTTGGGTAGGAAACCCCATAGCAACAGCCACGGTAGTAGATAAAGGCATCCATCCCAAATCAACTGCAAAATGGTTTTATAACGGAAGCCCTGTGGTTCGAAATAAACTTACAAAAGTTGATGCGAAAAAACTCGATACATCCAAGACAATAGATATGACCCAAATGTTCTGGGGGTGTAGAGAACTTACTGAGGTCAGCGGTATTTCAAGTTGGGATACCAGCAATGTAGAGTCTATGTCGGCTACGTTCTTGCAGTGCCCAAAACTCACAGCAGATTGTTCGGCTTGGAATGTAGAAAAAGTTGGAGAGTCTGCCCATGAAATGTTTAACGAAAATGCACCAGGCGTAATTTCTCCTTGGACTGATAAGATTGCTTTTGCGGTATATTCAGAAACGGATCTGAGCCTTAATTTCTATAAGCGTCTAGCCAATGAAATTCCAACTGCGGGTGATACGTTTGATGGACGTATTGCTACGGAGGTATATACCGGCATAGAAACCGATGTCTATACTGCGGAGTCGCAACCTCCGTGGAAAGCGCATCAATACGATATTGAGAAAACAACTGTTGTTGATGAGGGAATTGCTCCGGTAAGTATGAGGTTTTGGTTTAGATATGATTTGCATTTGATCCAGGTCGATATATCAAAATTAAATACGGCCAAAATAACAAACATGGATGGTTTATTTACTGGTACAAGAATTGCAACTATTGATCTTTCGAACCTCAATACTTCAAGAGTGACAAGTATGGGTGGTATGTTTGATGATTGTGTCGGGCTCACTTCAATCAAAGGCCTGCAAAATTGGGATACCAGCAACGTAGAGAACATGGGTGCTTTATTCGCGAACTGTTACCGCCTTAAGGATATAGAAGGTATATCTCATTGGGACACCAGTAACGTGACGAGTATGTCGTACATGTTCTATAAAGTTGAAAGTCTTGAGACTATTGACATATCAGATTTTGATATGTCAAAGGTAGAGGATGTATCTGATATGTTCTCCGGTAGCTATAGACTTACTTCTCTCGATCTTTCTTCTTGGAATCTTTCAAGTGTCAAAACTATGTCTTATATGTTTAAGAACTGCTGGTTTCTTGAGTCTTTGGGGGGTATTGACTGGTGGAATACCTCTAATGTCATCTATATGAACCATGTGTTTGAGAGATCTTCACACCTTAGAGAAGATTGTTCTCATTGGGACGTTAGCAAGGTTGAGGATGATAATCATGTTGCCTTCAATGAGGATGCGCCCTATGTAAAATCCCCTTGGGATAAATCGCTGGTTTTTGAAAACTTCAAGGTTGATACCGACACTAAAACCTATTCCGGTGAGCGAATCAAGCCAGAAATAACCTGTAGCGAATATGTATTAGGGACAGATTACAAAGTAACCTATGGTGAAAACAAAAATGCAGGGGAGGGCACCATAACCATTGAGGGCATTGGCAACTATAAGGGTGAAAAAACCTATGTCTTTGCAATTTCTAAAGCAGTGCCAAGCTATACAGCACCGCAAGGCCTGAGTGTAGAAGTTGGTCAGACGTTAGCTGATGCCACCCTACCTAAACAAACAACTCCTATAGCGGGTACGTTCACCTGGAATGATCCAACGATATATTTCAATAGAGCTGGAGTGGGTACATTCAAAGCCACCTTTACCCCGGATGATACCGCTAATTACAGCACGGTAGAAAATATCGAAATCCCTGTTACGGTTACCAAGGAAAAGGTTGGTTTTGCTGTCTACTTTGCTGATGGCAATGCCTTGAACTTCTATAACCGGACAGAAGATCAAATTCCAAGCGTTGGAGATACGTTTGATGGCAAAACAGTATCGGCTGTGTATAAAGACATCGAAAAGGCTGACTACAAAGACAGTGGCGCCCCTTGGAAAGATAAGAACATAACAACTGCTACTGTAGTAGATACGGGAATTCAGCCAATCTCAATGGCGAAGTGGTTTGCTGATGCTAAAGCTTTAACTGCCGTTGATGTAAGCAAGTTGGAGACTATCAATACCACCGATCTATCGTCAATGTTTAAGGGTTGCGGTGCGCTTACGAGTGTTGGGGATATTTCGCAGTGGAATACCGCAAAAGTTAGTGACATGTCTTCAATGTTTGAAGGATGTAGTGCAATAGAAAGCGTTGGAGATATCTCAGGTTGGGATACAGCAAATGCTACTAATATGACCGGCACTTTTAAAGATTGCGCCAAGCTTTTAGCCAATTGCTTTGATTGGGATGTAGAAAAGGTAGGAGAGATTCATACTGACTTTGATACAGGCGCGCCAGGAGTGCAGTCTCCGTGGGATAAGCGTCTCGATTTCAATAAGTTTGAGGTTGATACTGCCGACCAAACTTATACTGCAAGCAAAATTACCCCTTCGGTTAGGTGCAATGCTTACAAGCAAGGTAGTGACTATGAAGTAATCTATGGCGAAAACCTTAACGCCGGCGAAAACGCAGGCACTATCACCATCAGAGGCTTAAACGAATACAAAGAGGAGAAAACCTACACCTTTACTATTACTCCTAAAGAGCTACCTACTACCTGGCTGGGAGACAAGTTTACCTATAACGGGAAGGCTCAGGTACCTAGTGCGCACATAACGGATGTTATTCAGGGCGACACTGTAAATGTTGCAGTAGACGGCGCACAAACTGATGCAGGTTTTTATATTGCAACGGCAACAATCGATAATCCAAATTATGTCCTGAGTGCAAGCAACAAGTTTTACTACATTACTAGAGCAACAGTGACGGTTTCTGGCATTAAGGCTCAGAGCAAAGTCTATGATGGTAGTACTGATGTGGTTCTTGATTGTTCAAGCATTGTTCTTGATGGCAAGGTAAAAGACGACGATTTAGCAGTTAGCGTTGAAGGCAATTTCGCAGACCAGAATGCTCAAACGGGCAAACAGGTAAACATTAAAAATCTTACTCTTACTGGTTCCTCTTCGATAAATTATGAGCTTGCCAGTGAAGGTCAGCAAACAACTACCACCGCAGATATCACTCCACGTGTGGCAGGTATTGAATGGGGTGAGACAAGCTTTACCTATAACGCTTCTATGCAGATGCCACATGCAAGTGTTAAAAATGCTGTTCAGGGAGATACAGTAGATGTCTTGATAAAAACCAGTACAGAAGAGTGTATCGATGTAGGAACCTATGAGGCTACCCCTTCGGCTTTAACTAATGCCAACTATGCCCTTCCACAGGTTTCTGCTCAAACGTTTTACATTACACAAGCACCTCTTTCCATTACCGGCATTAGGGCAAATGTAAAAACTTACAACGGGGATATAACAGCAAGTATTGACCACACCAACATTACTCTTAGCGGCATAAAAGGAAATGACAACGTAAGCGCTTTGGCAAAGGGAACCTATGACGATGCCAATGCAGGAGACAATAAAAACATCACTATTGAGTACACGCTTTACGGCAAAGAAAAAGATAATTACAAACTAGATACCGAAACCTCAACAATGACTCTTACCGGAGCAATTGATCCTGCCTACCTTGATAATGCTATTAGCGTTTCTCCACAGGGTCATGCTTATACGGGAAGCCAGGTGGCTCCTGCTGTTTGGGTTCAGGATTTAGAGTTGAACAAAGATTACATTCTGGTCTATGGTGAAAATATCAATGTTGGTACGCAAGCGGGGATTGTATATGTTAGAGGTATAGGAAATTATACCGGTACCCAAAAAAGAACCTTCGATATAACTAAAGGAGACCCAAGCTATACACTTCCGCAAATGCTCATTGCACAAGAGGGGGATACTTTAAGCAATATTGTCTTGCCCGCACAAGAAAATGGAACTCTTGCTTGGAACAATCCATCTCAATCCGTTGGCACGCAGGGAGGACATACCTTCACGGCTACCTTTACGCCAAATGACACCAACAATTACAACGTGATAGAGAATATTGATATCAATGTTCAAGTTAACTCGTCAATAACTGCTTTTGCCGTATATTCAAAGACCGATAACAGCCTTTCGTTCTACAAGCGCTCTGGCATGGCGACAGCAGGCGAAGACTTTAATGGTAAAGAAGCAACAGCGGTATATACCGGGTTCGAAACTGATCGCTATGATTCCTCGTTTGCGCCTTGGGCAGGGGATGCTATAAAAACTGTCACAGTGGTGGATGACAATATTCATCCTGTTTCTACGGCAAGATGGTTCGTTTCTAAAAAAGCGTCAACCCTTGAAACGGTTGATATGGCAAAACTTGATACTTCAAGAACGACCGATATGACTTTGATGTTTGACAACTGCCAAAATCTTTCTTCTGCCAATGGTCTTTCAAAATGGGACACCAGAAACGTGACAAGTTTGAATAATTTGTTTGCTAATTGTCTAAGCCTTAATTCGGTTGATGATTTGTCCGCTTGGAATACTAGCAAGGTAGTGAAGATGAGGGGTGCTTTCCTCAACTGTTCAAACCTTACTATGGACTGTTCACAATGGAATATAGAAAGCGTTACTCAATATGCATCATTTAATAGCAACGCTCCAAACGTGATTTCTCCTTGGGATGAAAAAACAGCATT
The DNA here is from genome assembly GCA_963586955.1 of bacterium. Classification (GTDB taxonomy): domain Bacteria; phylum Actinomycetota; class Coriobacteriia; order Coriobacteriales; family Eggerthellaceae; genus Anaerotardibacter. The sequence goes on along the minus strand of CAVABR010000090.1, from coordinate 3,971 downwards.
TGCGGTGTACTCAGAAACTGACAATAGCCTTAACTTCTATAAGCGCGTAAAAGTGCCAACTGAACGAAGCGAATTTGATGGAAAGATTGCAACAGCGGTTTATACCGGCATAGAAGAAAACGCGTATGAGATAACAACAGTTCCTTGGACGCAAAAAGCCCCATTCATTAAATCATCCAAAGTTGTTGATGAAGGAATTGCTCCAGTAAGTACCGCCTGGTGGTTCTATGATTGTTCAAATCTAACTTCGGCAAATGTGTCAAAACTGGATACCTCTAACGTAACAAATATGATGGCAATGTTCTACTTTACAAAAGTGGCTACCCTAGATCTTTCGAACTTTAATACTTCAAACGTAACAAACATGAGAGCCATGTTTGGAGGCTGTCAAAACCTTGCGTCAATTAATGGCTTAGAAAAGTGGGACACGGGCAACGTGACCGAGATGGCTTATATGTTTAGTCATTGCTCCAATCTAAGCTCTGTTTCTGTATCAGGATTCAATACCAAAAACGTAACTACCATGGAAGGGATTTTTAATGCCTGTTCTAATCTTTCCAACCTTGATCTTTCTCGTTGGGATGTTTCAAGCGTTAAAAATTTATCTGCTTCATTCCAAAATTGCAATTCGCTTGTTAGCGTTGGAGATCTATCCGGATGGAATACGGGCAATGTGACCGATATGCCTTATACGTTCCAAAATTGTTCAATTCTTTCATTAGATTGTTCAAGATGGAGTGTAGATAGCGTTGCTTACGGCAAGCACCCAGGCTTCAATGAAGATGCTCCAGAGGTAGTTTCTCCTTGGGATACAAGGACGTCTTTTGCCGTGTACTGCGCAGACGATGGAAGCCTTAGATTCTACAATGACCGCACCACTAATATGCCACAAAAGGGCGATAGCTATAAGGGCAGAACAGTAACTGCTGTATATACAAACCTGTTTGAGGAAAGCTACAGTGATAAGTCGGTTCCATGGGTAGAATATCGCAACTCTATTAAGTCAGTGACTGTTGTAGATAGATGGATTTCTCCGAATGGTATGCAATACTGGTTCTCAGGACTTGCACATTTGGCTTCCATTGATGTTGCAAAATTAGATACTTCCCACGTAAAAGATATGAGTAACACCTTCGAAGGCACGGTAGGTCTTGAATCGCTTGATCTTTCTGGCTGGGATACTTCAAACGTAAAATTTATGTACTGTACGTTCCGGTGGTCAACAGTTATTTCTACTTCGCATCTCAAAGGCCTGAATCTTTCATCGGTAGAAAGCATGGAAGGAATGTATAGTGGTTGCGGAAATCTTGAAACTGCTGATTTGTCAGGCATTGATACTCCGAAGTTGACAAACATATCAGGAATGTTCCAATCTGCAAATCTTACGTCTTTCAACTTCTCTCATTGGAATATTTCTCAGGTAACGAATATTAGTAGCATGTTCCGTAAATGCCCTAACCTTCAGACAGGTGACTTCACCGGCTGGGATACGAGCAATGTGACAACTATGGCGTATATGTTTGAAGATGCTACTGCCATCAAATCATTTGACATGAGAGGCTTTAATACTTCAAAAGTGACAAACATGGCGTATATGTTTGCGGCCGATCCGCTCAATTTGCTTGAGACAATCACTGGTAATCAAGGAAATGTCTTAAATTGGGATGTGTCAAATGTCACAAACATGAATCTTATGTTTTTTGAGAATCGTAGGCTTGATCTTAATTGTTCTAACTGGAATGTAAGCAAATATGTTGCCCATGAATTGTTTAGGCGAAATGCCGACAATATCACGCCACCAAACTGGAAAAATGCTAGTTGGTTGGATTTCAATAATTTTAGCGTAGATACGGGCAATCAGTCTTATACAGGCAAGCAGATTACCCCAACGGTGACCTCTAGTAAGTACCGGGAAGGCATTGATTATGAGGTTATTTACGGTGAGAATATAGAGCTCGGAAAAGGCACAATTACGATAAATGACAAAGGGGATTATGTAGGCAATAAAACCTATACCTTCAATATTGTAAAAGGAGTTCCTAGCTATACAGTTCCGCAAAATCTTACTCTAATAGAAGGTCAAACCCTTGCCGATGTTGCTCTGCCAAAGCAGACAGAGCCGGTAGCAGGTACCTTTATATGGGATAATCCAACCATCTATCCAGAAGAAGGGGGCGTCCAAACGTTCAAAGCTACCTTTATTCCTGACGATCTGGAACATTTCCATTCAGTGGAAAATATTGATATCCCCGTTAATGTGAGGATGAAAATATCGTTTGCGATCTATTCCGCTGATAATAATAGTTTGAATTTCTATAAGCGTCTTGATATCCCCATACGAGGCGGATATTTTGAGGGCAACATAGTGACCGCAATATATAAAGATGTAGACAAGAACGAATATGATTACGACACTATCCCCTGGGGCGATCGTCGCTCTGATATTACTTCGGTGAGAGTTGCTGACGAAGGAATTGCTCCTAAGAGAATGTCTTATTGGTTTAATGACTGCACCGCGCTTACTTCGGTGGATGTAGCAAAACTAAACACCTCCAATGTGACTGACATGTATAAGGTCTTCTGTAATAGTGGAATTACTTCGCTTGATCTTTCGAATTGGGATACTTCAACTGTTGCAGATATGGGCGCAATGTTTGCTAATTGCTCAAACCTTACCTCTATTGGAGGCATATCAGATTGGGCAACTTTAAACGTTGAAGATATGGGTTCTATGTTCTGTGGATGCAAAAAGCTTAGCGCTAATTGCGCTCGTTGGGATATTGATAAGGTAGGAGATAACCATGCCTTCTTCAATGAAGATGCGTCTGGTGTAGTGTCGCCATGGGGAGAAAGAACTGCCTTTGCAATATATTCAGCCGAAGACGGCAGTCTTAACTTCTATAAAGATGCCGTTGCTCCGGCAGAAGGAAGCATCTATAGAGACAAGGTTGCAACAAAGGTATATGCCAACATAGAAAACACGGCAATTAATGAAGATCAGATTCCTTGGAATGACATTCGAGCTGATATTAAGTCGGTAGAAGTTGTGGATAAGCATATCATGCCAACAAGTACGGCTCATTGGTTTAGCAATTGCATCAACTTGACTGCTCTTAATGTATCAAGGCTCGATACATCTCAGGATGCAAACATGTGGGGTATGTTCTATGGCATAAAGCTTACTGAACTTGATCTTTCGAATTTCGATACATCGAAGGCAACCAACATGATGGGAATGTTTGCGGATTCGTCAAACCTTACCGCCGTTGTAGGATTGTCGGATTGGAACACGAGCAACGTAGAGAACATGCATGGTATGTTCTATAACTGCTCAAAGCTTGAGGCGGATTGTTCAGGTTGGAATAAGGAAAAGGTTGGAGACAATCATACAGATTTCAACACTGGTGCACCGGGCGTTAAATCTCCTTGGGATGCGCAAGAGGTGGCTGTAGCCTCTTTGGCAAGCGATGAAGGTCTTGCGGTAAATGATGGTTCTGCCACGGAGTCAGAGAGCGGTGCCAAAGATGGAACAAAAGTAACAACGGAGAAAGATGCAAACGATAGCGGTAGTTCTGCCAGTGCCTCGCCTTCGGCGAATGCTACGGGGTTGTCAGTAGATATAAAGGAAAACGATGGTGTTGAAAGCATAGGATTAGCTGCATGATTAAGTCAGCCTTTAAAGATTTGTTTGGGAATGCAGGGCAGGCGCGTAAGTGTCTGCCCTGTTTGTGTTTGCGAAGAACCATTGGCGGTACCGCAATTGCAAGCCGTGCGTTTATAGCTTACAAGGGCAAATCAGAAGAGGTCAAGCTCGAAGTCACCCGTGCTCCTACCATTCGCTTGCGCTTATGCAACTTTTTGGCGTTCATGAAGTTTAACTTTACAGTAGTGATATCCCATCAGCTACTTGCGTGCAGCGCAAGCTCATTATGCGTCGCACTGCATCGTTCAGTTTTTTACGGATCGCTTCG
>CAVABR010000089.1:0-17037 GCA_963586955.1 bacterium | reverse complement strand
TTGGTTTAGCAAGATAGTTTTGAGAGAGTGCAGACTTTTGTAGGTGCAAGGTTTTAAAAACTTGGCTCCGTGAAATATATAGGGGAGGACGTCATGGGATCTAGAAGATGCTTGAATAAGGGTATCGCGCGTAAAGGTTTATTGACCCTAGTTTTAATGTTTTTAGCTTTTACTATGTGTGTGCCACAGTTGGCTTTTGCCCAAGAGTCCACGCAAGTAATTGACGGCACTATGACCATCACACTCCAAGGAGGAGCTTCTGGTGGAGGGGCTAGTAGTGGAGCTGGCGCACCTACTGCCGTTGCTACGTCTACCACAACTTCGGGCGGTGTTTCCTCAAGTGTTCTTACGGGCGATACGTTGATATGGCTCATTCTAGGGATTGCAGTTTTGCTTGCCGGAGCTGTGTATGTCTTCATAAAAAGTAGGCGCTTGGTTGGTGCGGGCGCAATGGCCGGCACGCTCGCAAAAGATCCAACTTCTACTAAGCGCAATACCATTATTGTTGCGGTTGTTACTGCCCTTGTTGCGTGCGCGTGCTTCGGCATGTTTGCAAGCAAGAGCAATGCATTTGCAAAAGAAGGAATTAGCAGTATTGCCGGTACCAGTAATGTAGTAGTAGATGACCAAGGAAATGTTTTAAGTAATGATCTAGTTATCACCAATAATTCTGGTAAAGCTATCTTTATTAAAAACGTTCAAGCGCCAGATGAATTAAACAGTTGGAATGCGAGCATTAAGGACGAAACTCTTCAGTCAGGGTCTTCTACAAAAGGCACGTGGGATGGAAAAACTATTCCTGCCACTTTGCTTGAACAGGTAAAAAACAACTCTAGCTCAAACATTAAGCTTTCTTTGAAAATCACTATTACTGATACCGAAGGTTCTCTTGATTTTGATAAGTTTACGGTTAATACCGAAAGCGCTGTCTATGATGGAAGCCAAATTAGACCGGCTGTCACCAGTGATATTTACCAGCAAGGTACTGATTATGAAGTAACTTATGGTGAAAATAAAAATGCCGGAGAAGGTACTATTACCATCAAAGGTATCGGTAGCTACAAAGGCGAACAAACCTTTACGTTTACCATTGGGCAAAAAGAGCTCGCTTTAAAATGGGATGATCAGCCTTCCTTTACCTATGAATATGACGGCAAATCTCATGCGCCAAGCGCAACCATCAGCGGTGAAATTATCGAAGGTGATACCGTAAATATCACCGTTGATGGTGCGCAAGTCAATGTTGGCACCTATACCGCAACAGCAACTATTGACAATGCGAATTACAAGCTTTCTAGTGATTCAACTCAGAGTTTTACCATTAGCCCAAAAGAACTTACGCTTACTTGGAGCGGACCGGCGTCTTTTATATACGAATACAACGGTAAGCCCCATGTTCCTACTGCAAGTGCTGAGGGCGTTGTTAAAGATGACATGGTAATTGTTGATGTTGACGGCGCAAAGACCGAGGCAGGTACCTACAAAGCAGTTGCAACAATTGATAATGACAATTATCGACTTCCCTCTGACAACACAAAAGAATTCACTATCGCTAAAGCAAAGATTGTTGTCTCTGGTATCACGGCTAAAGATAAAACCTATGATGGCACCTCGAGTGCAGAGCTTGTTTTTGACGATGTTAAGCTTGATGGCAAAATCGACAAGGATGATGTAAGTATTACTGCACAAGGAACATTTAGTGATGCTAATGCAGAATATTTCAAGAAAGTAAATATCACTAACATCGTCCTTACGGGAGATGCGAGCAATAACTATGAACTAGCTGAACAAGGCCAGCAAACAAGCGCAAAAGCTAGCATTATGCAACGGGTAGTTGAGCTTGAATGGGGTAGCGTAGAGTTGTCTTATAACGGCAAAGCTCAAGTGCCTCAGGTAAAAGTAGCCAATGCTGTTCAAGGTGAAAAAGTAGATATCACCGTTACAGCTAAGGATGGAAAAGAGGCAATTGCTGCAGGCACCTATGAGGCAATTCCTTCTGCTCTTAGCAACAATAATTATACTCTTCCCCAAGATATTTCTTCTAGACCGTTTATTATTTCTCCCGCTTTTCTTGCAATCACGGGCATAAAGCCTGCTCCTAAAACCTATGACGGAACTACTAAGGCAAACCTTGATACGTCCGCTCTTTCGATTAGTGGAACCATTGAGGGTGATGACGTAAGCGTTAGCGCACAGGGTACCTTCGAGAATGCTAATGCAGGAAAAGAAAAAGAAGTGAGCCTCTCGTATGAGCTTGGCGGTAGCGCAAAAGATAACTATCAAATAGATTTCAGTGCTTCTGTTATGAGCCTCAGGGCAGATATTAATCCTGCTTCTATTGATCAGGATAAGATCACCATCTCCTCTGATGGTACTACCTATAACGGAAGTCAACTAACACCTCGGGTTACTATCGAAGGACTCACTCAAGGTACTGATTTTGATGTTTCTTATGGTAAAAATATCAACGCAGGAAAAGAAGCAGGTAGCCTAACCGTTAAGGGCAAAGGCAACTATACCGGTGAATATCCAAAAACCTTTGAGATTAAAAAGGCTGACCCTAACCCAACTGCCCCCGAAGGCCTTACCGCAGAGACAGGACAAACCCTAGCTGATGTTACCTTACCAAGGCAGACCGAACCGGTTGCCGGATCCTTTGCCTGGGAGGCCAAAGATCCTTCCAAAGTATTCGTAGGAGAAGCTGACACAACACCTTCTTTCAATGCTGTCTTTACTCCTGATGATACTAATAACTACAACACCCAAGTTGTTCCAGTTACCATCAAGGTTACTAAGGTAAAGAGTGCCTTTGCGGTCTATTTCACTAATGGAACACTAGGCTTTTATCACCGTGTTGATATACCTAAAGAAAAAGATAAGCTCGATGGCAAGACCGTAGATCAGGTATATGAGAATATCGAAGATGCCAATTACCAACCTAAGTGGCTCAATGAAAAAATAACCAGCGCTACTGTTGTAGATTCAGGCATTCAACCTAAATCAACAGCAAAATGGTTTGCGCTTGCCAATGCTTCAGAGCTCACTACTATTGACGTAACCAAACTTGACACTTCAAAGACAACTGATATGTCTTCAATGTTTGAGGGTTGTGGTTCACTTACCACAGTAGGAGATCTTTTCAATTGGAGTGTTTCTAATGTAAAAAATACTTCTTCAATGTTTAAAGGGTGTTCGTCTCTTGCTTCAATTGGGGATATTTCATACTGGAATACTTCCAAGGTCACTACTATGGCCTCCATGTTTGAGGGCTGTAACGAACTTACGAGTGTAGGGGATATTTCCAAATGGAAGGAAAACACTGCAAATGTCACCAACATGACGTCTATGTTTAAGGATTGCGCAAGGCTTGTGGCAGATTGTTCCGACTGGAAGGTAGACAATGTAAAAGACAACCACAAAGACTTCGATACAGGAGCTCCTGGCGTGCAATCACCGTGGGATACACCACTTGTTTTTGATAAATTTGTCGTTGATACCAAGTCTCAAACCTATTCAGCGAAACAAATTATGCCAAGTGTTACCAGCTCAGATTACACTAAAGATACCGACTATGAAGTAGTCTACGGCGAAAACAAAAATGTAGGCGAAGGCACCATTACTATCAAAGGCCTTAACAAATACGAAGGCGAGCAAACCTATACCTTCGCTATTGAGCAAAAAGGACTTACGCTTACTTGGGATGAACAAGTCACTTTTACCTATGATGGCACTATGCATGCTCCGAGCGCAAACATTAATGGCGTCATCGAAGGAGACGCTGTAAACCTTAGCGTACAAGGTGCAAAAGATGCAGGCGATCATGAAGCAAAAGCTAGCATTGATAATAAAAACTATAAACTCAGTAACGCTTCCACTAAAAGCTTTACCATCAACCCAAAACAGATAAGCCTTACCTGGTCAGGTGATATCTTTGTTTATAACGGCAAACCTCAAGCACCAACAGCTACTGCAGAAGGTGTTATTGAAGGAGATACCGTAAATATCACCGTGGAAGGTGCGCAAACTAACGCAAGCGATACAGCCTATACTGCAAAAGCGACCAAGCTCGATAGTGCAAATTACAAGCTTGCTGGTGAAGCCACCAAATCATTTTCTATTCAAAAGGCAAAGATTGTTGTCTCCGGTATCACCGCTAAAGACAAATTCTATGACGGTACTACCAATGCTGAACTTAGTTATTCAAACGTAACGCTAGCAGGCAAAGTTGATAAAGATAATCTAACAGTGAGCGCAAAAGCAAGCTTTAAAGATGCAAATGCAGGAACTGATAAAGAGGTAAATATTACTAACCTTACCCTAGCAGGTGCCTCACTTGATAACTACGAACTTGCCAGTGAAGGTCAGCAAACAAGCGCTACTGCAACTATCAATCCTATTACTATTGACAAAACCATTACTATTTCAACTGAGGGTACTACCTATACCGGTAGTCAATTAACTCCACAAGTAAGCATAGAGAGCCTAGAGCAAGACAAAGACTTCACTTTGTCTTTCGGAGGGAATATCAGAGCAGGTAAAGATGCCGGTAGTGTATCTATTACCGGCATTGGTAACTACACCGGCACACAGACAAAATACTTTGACATTGCAAAAGCAAATCCTGGATATAACACTCCAGAAGGGATCAGTGCTGAAGCAGGACAAATTCTTGCCGATGTTGTTTTGCCTGTTCAAACAGAGCCGGTGAAGGGCACGTTCGATTGGAAGAATCCAAGTACTTCAGTAGGAGACAAGATAGGAACTTATACCTTTAAGGCTAACTTTATTCCGGAAGATACCAACAACTATAACGTAGTAGAAAATATCGAAATTGCGGTCAAGGTGGTCGAAGCGCAAGAAAAGACTACTTTTGCCATTTACTGTGCTAAAGACAATTCTTTGAATTTCTATAATCGCTCCAGTGTGCCAACCGCAGGCACGGAATTTGATGGCAAAGTTGCAGATGATGTATATACCGACATCGACAAAAACTCTTATGATTACGACTCAATTCCCTGGAAGAACCATCGTTCAACGCTAAAGACGGCAACGGTAGTGGATACAGGAATTGATCCTGAAAGTTTAGGGTATTGGTTTGATGATTGTACTGCTTTAAATTCAGTTGATCTTACCAAGCTGAATACCTATAAAGTGAAAAGCATGCACCATATGTTTTATAACTCGGCAGTTAAGCAACTTGATTTATCAAGTTTTGATACTTCTAACGTGACGAGCATGGCCAATATGTTTACCAATTGCACCCGCTTAAGTTCAATTAGTGGCATAGCAAATTGGAATACGAGTAATGTCGTAGATATGTATTACATGTTTGATGGTTGCGCCAATCTTGCTTCAGTAGGCAATATTTCAAAGTGGGATACCAGTAAAGTAATAGACATGAATTATATGTTTGCTAACTGTGCAAATCTTGTAGCGGATTGCGCCACTTGGAATGTGCAAAAGGTTGGTAATGAGCATCTATGCTTTAACGAAAATGCCTCAACGGTAAGGTCTCCTTGGGATGGACATGTTTTTGCAATCTATTCTGCAGATGATAGTAGTCTTAGCTTCTATAAGCGCTCTACCATTCCACAAGCAGGTAGCAAATATGACGGAAAAATAGCAACAGAGGTATATGTAATTTCAGAGAATGTCATATACGACACTCCACAGTCGGCTCCTTGGAATGGCGTACGCGCTGAGATAAAATCAGTAAATTTTGCCAGTGAGGAAATCTCTCCTATTAGTACTGCATATTGGTTTAGTGACTGCAGTGAGCTAACTTCATTCAAGCCATCAAAATTGAACGTTACTTTTGTAGCGAATACGGATTTTATGTTTGCAGGTTGTTCAAAATTGGCCTCAATTGAAGGTATATCTGATTGGGATACCAGTCGGGCTGAAAGCATGACAGCTATGTTCAAAGATTGCGTAAATCTCACAGCCGATTGCTCTCATTGGAACGTAAAAAAGGTTGGAGACAAGCATGAGAACTTCAATTATCAAGCGCCAACGGTAAAATCTCCTTGGGATTTAGATGCTTATGCTGTTTATTTTGCAAGCGATAACAGTCTTGGTTTTTATAAAAGCTCTGTTGTGCCACAGAAAGGTACGGAATTTGACGGAAAAATAGCAACAGAAGTATATACAATCTCTGAAAATGCCACCTATAGCACTCCTCAGTCGGTTCCTTGGAATAGCGTACGCGCTAAGATTAAGTCAGTAAACTTTACCGATAAAATAATCTCTCCTATTAGTACTGCATATTGGTTTAGTGACTGCAATGAGCTAATTTCGGTCGATACATCAAAATTGAGCACTATTTTCGTAGAAAACATGGAATCTATGTTTGCAGGTTGTTCAAAATTGACTTCGATTAAAGGGGTGTCTGATTGGGATACTAGACACACCGAAAATATGTCTGCTGTGTTTAAAGACTGCTCAAATCTTGTAGCAGATTGCATCGCTTGGAACGTGGAAAAGGTTGGAGACAACCATAAAAACTTTAACGAAAATGCCCCAACGGTAAGGTCTCCTTGGGATGGACATGTTTTTGCAATCTATTCTGCAGATGATAGTAGTCTTAGCTTCTATAAGCGCTCTACCATTCCACAAGCAGGTAGCAAATATGACGGAAAAATAGCAACAGAGGTATATGTAATTTCAGAGAATGTCATATACGACACTCCACAGTCGGCTCCTTGGAATGGCGTACGCGCTGAGATAAAATCAGTAAATTTTGCCAGTGAGGAAATCTCTCCTATTAGTACTGCATATTGGTTTAGTGACTGCAGTGAGCTAACTTCATTCAAGCCATCAAAATTGAACGTTACTTTTGTAGCGAATACGGATTTTATGTTTGCAGGTTGTTCAAAATTGGCCTCAATTGAAGGTATATCTGATTGGGATACCAGTCGGGCTGAAAGCATGACAGCTATGTTCAAAGATTGCGTAAATCTCACAGCCGATTGCTCTCATTGGAACGTAAAAAAGGTTGGAGACAAGCATGAGAACTTCAATTATCAAGCGCCAACGGTAAAATCTCCTTGGGATTTAGATGCTTATGCTGTTTATTTTGCAAGCGATAACAGTCTTGGTTTTTATAAAAGCTCTGTTGTGCCACAGAAAGGTACGGAATTTGACGGAAAAATAGCAACAGAAGTATATACAATCTCTGAAAATGCCACCTATAGCACTCCTCAGTCGGTTCCTTGGAATAGCGTACGCGCTAAGATTAAGTCAGTAAACTTTACCGATAAAATAATCTCTCCTATTAGTACTGCATATTGGTTTAGTGACTGCAATGAGCTAATTTCGGTCGATACATCAAAATTGAGCACTATTTTCGTAGAAAACATGGAATCTATGTTTGCAGGTTGTTCAAAATTGACTTCGATTAAAGGGGTGTCTGATTGGGATACTAGACACACCGAAAATATGTCTGCTGTGTTTAAAGACTGCTCAAATCTTGTAGCAGATTGTGCTGTTTGGAACGTGGAAAAGGTTGGAGATAATCATAAAAACTTTAACTATCAAGCGCCATATGTAAAGTCTGTTTGGGATAAGAAATCATTTTTTGCTGTTTACTCTGCAGACGATAACAGCCTCACCTTTTATAGCGGCATTGTTAGCCCAGATGAAGGGATTATTGTGCCAAAAGAAGGTAGCACCTATAAGGGAAAAACAGTAACTGCAGTCTATACCGATATAGAAAATACCGGAGCTAGCAAAGAATCAGTTCCTTGGAATGAAATGCGTAAATATATCAAAGTGGTAGAAGTTGCTGACAGCGGGGTTGATCCAGTAAGTACGGCTTATTGGTTTAGTGATTGCATATATCTCACGTCATTAAACATTTCAAAGTTAAATACCTCTAAGCTAACAAATATGTCTTCAATGTTTAGTGGATTAAATACGGGTGCAAGTCTTTATTCGATTGATCTTTCAGGACTCAATACCTCAACGGTGACTGACATGTCTTCTTTGTTTGCTGGATCAACCAGTCTTAGATCAATTACCGGCCTATCAACTTGGGATACAAGCAATGTAACGAATATGAATTCAATGTTTTCTGAATGCCGTATGCTTACTTCAGTTGCAGATCTATCTAGCTGGAATACGGAAAATGTAACAGACATGGGTTCTATGTTTCGTCTTTGCGTAAGCCTTACCTCGGTTGGAGATTTGTCAAATTGGAAAACCAGCAAGGTGGAGGATATGAGCTCTCTGTTTGAGGATTGCTTCCATCTTGCTTCGATTGGGGATTTATCGAACTGGAATACCAGTAATGTATTGAATATGAGTTATATGTTTGATGACTGTTCATCTCTTACTTCTATTGGTGCCTTGCAAAATTGGGATGTTAGCAAGGTAGTAAATATGCGATGCATGTTTTATTACTGCACTGGCCTTGTTGGGGCTGAGGGGCTGAGCGACTGGAAGCCTTCGAGCGCAGAGAATATGGACTACATGTTTAGCAACTGCTCAAAGTTGGATGCCGATCTGGTTAATTGGCCTCAAGGCAAGGCTCAGAAAAAACATTATGCATTCAATCGTGATGCTTCGAAAATACGCTCCCCTTGGGAAAGGTGCTTTGCAATATATTCAGATAGTGATCACAGTCTGAGCTTCTACAAACGAGATGTTGAAGAAGTCCCGTCGGTAGGGAGCACCTTTGAAGGCAAAAGTGTGTCAAAACTCTATATGAATATAGATTCTAAAACATACGATCAATATCTTGATGTTCCATGGCAAATAGATGAGCTAACGTCGTCAATTGCAACGGCGACAGTAGTTGATGAGGGGATTCGGCCAATTTCCATAAATTGGTGGTTTTATGACTGTGGCAACATGGTTTCTGCAGATCTTTCAAAATTGAATACTTCTAAAACAAAAGGGATGCATGCCATGTTTTACATGATGACATCAAGGCTTACCACCGTTGGTGATATATCAAATTGGGATACCAGCAAGGTAGAGGATATGGGAAATATGTTTGGTGGTTGTTCAAGTCTTGTGGCGGATTGTTCTCGTTGGAATGTGGAGAGGGTTAGCGCTGAAGCTAGCGAGGGCTTTAATAGTAGAGCCCCGCATGTAAAATCTCCTTGGGATCGGACTTCTTTTGCGGTGTATTCAGAAACGGACAATAGTCTTAATTTCTATAAAACAAGGATTGCCCTTGTGCCAACAGAGGGTAGTGTCTACAAAGATAAGGTCGTAACAAAGCTGTATACCGGTTTTGATGAAGCTACCTATGATAAAGATTCAATTCCTTGGGCTGAATATCGCTCCTCTATAAAGTCAGTAGAAGTAGTTGACAATGACATTTCTGCAAAAAGCACTGCCTATTGGTTTAGCGATTGTACACAACTAGCCTCAGCTGAGATATCAAAACTCAATACTTCTAACATAACAGACATGAATTCCATGTTTTTAAATTGTACAAGTCTTATCTCAATTGAGGGTTTTGATAATTGGAACTTAGACAAGGTAGCAAATTTGAGTTCGATGTTTAACGGTTGTTCAAAACTTGAGACGATCGGAGATATATCACATTGGAACATAAGCAAGGTTGAACATATTGAAAGCATGTTTGCTGGTTGTTCTGAACTTAGGCTTGTTGGTGATTTGTCTGGTTGGGATACAAGCAAGATAGTCAGCATGGAATCAATGTTTAATGGTTGTTCAAAGCTTGGAATGCTTGGTGATCTTTCAAAGTGGAATGTCAGCAATGCGAAAAACATGAAGTCCATGTTCCAAGACTGCTCAAGCTTAATTTCAATTGGCTCTTTGTCAGACTGGAAAACAAGCAAGGTAGAAGATATGTCTTCTATGTTTAATAACTGTTCAAGGCTTGTTGCGTATTGTTCTGACTGGGATGTTGCTAAAGTTGGAGACAATCACACAGACTTTAACCTTAATGCTCCTAATGTTAAATCTCCTTGGCAGACAGCCTTTGCCGTGTATTCAGAAACAGATCACAGCCTTAATTTCTATGAACGTTCTACTGTGCCGAAAGCAGGAGATATTTTTGAGAATAAAAAAGTAACAGCAGTATATAAAGATATAGATAAGAGTGCGTATCAAAGTGATGAAGAGGTTCCTTGGAAGGATTATCGCACGTTAATACTTTCTTCAAGTGTTGTTGATGAAGAAATCTCTCCATCAAGTACGGCATATTGGTTTACTGGCTGTAATGCGCTTACTTCGGTTGATCTATCAAAGCTAAATACTTATCGAGTAAAAAGTATGTATGCTATGTTTTCCCAGACAAAGCTTACCTCCCTTGATCTTTCAAACTTTGATACTTCAAACGTGACGGACATGGCTTTTTTGTTCTACGATTGCTCAAGCCTCACTTCAGTTAAAGGCTTATCAAATTGGAATACTGATAAGTTGGAAGACATGAATGTCATGTTCTATGGTTGTTCAAATCTTACTTCGGTTGGAGATTTATCAAATTGGAATACTTGCAGTGTGATATTTATGTGGGGCACTTTTAATGGTTGCGCAAAGCTTGCAACGCTTGGTGATATCTCAGCATGGGATACCGGCAATGTGGGGAACATGCAAGCCACATTTAAAGACTGCAAAAAGCTTGTGGCGGATTGTTCTAACTGGAACGTGGCAGGCGTAAAAGATAATAGTAATTTTAACGATGGTGCACCAAATGTCATATCTCCTTGGGGGGCTATAACCTTTGCTATGTATTCAGAGGCCGATCATAGTCTATCTTTCTATAAGCGCAACAGCACGCCCAAAGCAGGAGATACCTTTGATGACAAAAAGGTGACAGCGGTATATACGGATATAACTTCAGATACTTATACCGCAGATACTGTTCCGTGGGAAAAATATTGTTCGGAATTGACGTCAGTAAAAGTAGTTGACGCAGGTGTCTCTCCTGTAAGTACGGCCTACTGGTTCAATAATTGTAGCGTGCTAACCTCAGTAGATTTGTCAAAACTAAAAACATCGAATGTAACCAATATGAGCAATATGTTTGCTGGCTGTGCGAAACTACAAAAGACTGATCTGGAAAACTTTGATACTTCCAAAGTAACAGACATGAGTAGTATGTTTGCTGGCTCTTCGGCTCTTACAACTGTTGGAGACATATCAGGATGGAATACCAGCAGTGTAACGAACATGGACTATATGTTTGTTAATTGCGAAGAGCTTAAAGCAGATTGTTCTAATTGGAATGCTTCTAGGGCTGGGGATAATCATATAGATTTCAACCGCAATGCACCGGGCGTGATAACGCCTTGGGATAAAACTGCTTTTGCTGTCTATTCTTCAGACGATAATAGCCTTAATTTCTATAGGCGCTCTAGTATGCCAGAAAAGGGAACGAAGTTTGAAGACAAGGTAGTAACGGAAGTGTATACCGGAATAGAAAGCGATGTGTATGATTCTGGTGATAGTGTTCCTTGGAAAGACAATAAAGAAAATATAAAGAAAGTTAACGTAGTTGATGAAGGAATTAAGCCAGTAAGTACGGCATTCTGGTTTTATGTCTGCAAAAATTTGACATCGATGGATATATCAAAATTAGATACATCTTCAACAACTACCATGTCAAATATGTTTGATGGTTGCAAAAACTTAGTTTCGTCAGATTTGTCAATACTCAATACCTCTAGCGTGATGAATTTTCATGCAATGTTCTTAAACTGTTCAAATCTTGTTTCTATAGGAGATATTTCTGAGTGGGATACGAGTAATGCGACTGATACGCATGAGATGTTTAGCGGATGTGCGAACCTTGTTTCTTTAGGAGATATTTCTCAGTGGAAAACGAGCAATGTGACCAACGTGATCATGATGTTTAATAGATGCACAAAGCTTATTGCGGATTGTTCTACGTGGGATGTTGCAAAAGCTAGCGATCATTGGGGCTTTAATTACGCAGCGAATGGCGTAAAATCACCTTCTTGGAATACGAATGTTTCTCTTGAGTCTACTTCTGCTAACCAAGGTACTCTTGGATCTCAGAGTGGAACTGGATTAGTAGATGAAAATAGCGGTGATAAAGCCTCTGCTACACAAGAAAAAGATGCGAGCGTAGAGGAAAAATCAACTAATCAAACGGATGATAGCTCAGTTGGCTATTCGGCTCAGCGTGAAGAAGAGTCTTCAGCTGAAAGTTCTAACGGTATAGCGGGATCATCCAATAATAGTGAGGCAGAAAAGGTTAAATTGGTAGCGTGAACTAAGGGCTTGAAGATTGCATTCTGAAACAGGGCGGGCATGCAAAACTCGCCCTGTTTGTATTTTCCTATGCCTTGCTATTTGTTAAAATAGAAAAAGCAAAAGGGGAGGAGTGCGTCATTTTGTGACGCAAATATCAATCCTAAGAAATAACAATCAAAAAACTCTTTGCGTGTAGGCAAGACATTAAATAAGCAATGATTTTGCTTGAGATTCAAGTAAATATCTAAAAGTTTACAGCGCAAAGAGTTAACCCCGAATAAAGGGATTCGGTTTCGTAAGGATGGTTCTAATAGAACGCAAGCCTTCACAAGAGCGCTTTTGAAAGAACTCGAGTCTTTGTAGGAACAAGCTTCTAAAAGGCTTTAGTTCTTAGATAGAACATAGGGGAGGAAGTCATGAGATCTAGAAGATGCTTGAATAAGGGTATCGCGGATAAGGGTGTATTAGTCTCAATTTTGTTGCTATTGACCTTTGTTATATGTATGCCACAGTTGGCTTTTGCAGAAGAGTCCACGCAAGTAATTGATGGCACCATGACTATCACCTTACAAGGCGGAGCTTCTGGTGGAGGGGCTAGTGGTGGAGCTGGCGCATCTACTGCCGTTACTACGCCTACCACAACTTCGGGAGGTGTTTCCTCAAGCGTTCTTACGGGCGATACGCTGATATGGCTCATTCTTGGTATCGCAGTTTTGCTTGCCGGAGCTGTGTATGTCTTTATAAAAAGTAGACGCTTAGTTGGTGCGGGCGCAATGGCCGGCGCATTAGCAAAAGACCCAACCTCTACTAAGCGAAATACCATTATTGTTGCTATTGTGACTGCCCTTGTTGCGTGTGCATGCTTCGGTATGTTTGCAAGCAAGAGCAACGCGTTTGCTAAAGAGGTTCTTGTGGGTGTTACTGGTACTAGTAATGTAGTGGTAGATGAACAAGGCAATGTTATTAGCAATGATTTGGTAATTGCCAATAATTCAAGCGAAAATATCTTTATTAATAATGTCCAAGCGCCAGATGAGCTAAAAGGCTGGAACGCAAGTATCAAAGATGCAACCGTTGAATCAGGCTCTTTCGTCCAAGGCTCATGGGATGGGAAAACCATTCCTGTCTCTTTGCTTGATCAAGTTAAGAATAATGGCAAATCCAGCATTGAACTCACCTTGAAGATAAGCATTAACAAAGCACTTGATTTTGATACATTTAGTTTTGATACTGAAGGTCTTGTTTATAGTGGCAAACAGATCACGCCTGTCGTTATGAGTGACGTTTACAAACAAGGCACTGATTATGAAGTAACTTATGGTGAAAATAAAAATGCCGGAGAAGGCACTATTACCATTAAAGGTATCGGTGACTACAAAGGTGAGCGAACCTTTACGTTTGCCATTGGGCAAAAAGAGCTCGCTTTAAAATGGGATGATCAGGCTTCCTTTACCTATGAATATGACGGCAAATCTCATGTGCCAAGCGCAACCATCAGCGGTGAAATTATCGAAGGTGATACCGTAAATGTCACCGTTGATGGCGCGCAGACTAATGCCGGAACCCATATCGCAACGGCAAAGATAGACAATGCCAACTATAAGCTTCCTAATGATCCAACTCAGAGTTTTACCATCAATCAAAGAGAAGTAAGTCTTAACTGGTCAGGGGATGCGCTTACCTATAACGGGCAAGAGCAAGCACCAACCGCTACCGCCGGAAATCTTGTTGAGGGTGATGTTGCGACCGTCATCGTAGAAGGTGCAGAGGTCAATGCAGGCACTGGTTATATCGCAACTGCAACGGGTCTTGATAACGCAAACTATAAGCTTCCTGCAGAGGCTACGTATAGTTTTACTATCAATCAAAAAGAACTCACTCTTGCTTGGAGCACTGAAACTTCTTTTACTTATAACGGAGAATCTCACGTTCCTAGTGCGATAGTAGAGGGTGCTATTCAGGGCGATAAAGTAAACCTCAACATAGAGGGCGCGCAAACTAACGCAAGCGATAAAGCCTATACGGCAACCGCGAAAATCGACAATGCAAACTACAAGCTCCCGGCAGATAACGCCAAAGAATTCACTATCTCAAGAGCAAAGATTACTGTTTCTGGCATCACGGCAAAAGACAAGGTCTATGACGGCACCACCAACGTAGAGCTTGACTGCTCCAAAGCTACGCTTGACGGTAAAGTGAGCGAAGATTATCTAACCGTCACCGCAGAAGGCGCTTTTGAATATGCAGATGCCGGAAAAGATAAAAAGGTACTTATCACCAAACTTACGCTTGCAGGAGATGCTGTTGGTAACTACAAATTAGCCAGCACGGGCCAGCAAACAATTGCTACCGCAACTATCGAACAAGCAGAGCTTGATTTCGCTAAGATCCAAATTGCAACTGATGGCGCTACTTACACGGGCAAGCAAATCAAGCCTGCGGTTACCAGCGAAACTTACAAAGAAGATGTTGACTTTGAAGTGACCTATGGCAAAAACCTTAATGTCGGTAAAGGAAGCGTCACCATCAAAGGTATTGATAACTACACCGGAGACAAAACGGTAGAGTTCAATATTGCAAAAGCAGACCCGAAATACAACATTCCAACTGGCCTTACGGCTGAAGTTGGCCAAACCTTAGCTGATGTAGTCTTACCAAAACAGACAACTCCCGTAAAAGGTACGTTTACGTGGGATGATTCCACTACTCAAATTACTGAAGCGGGCGATAAATCCTTCAAAGCAATTTTCACCCCCGATGATCAATACAACTACAACGTGGTAAAAGAAATTGATATTCCAGTTACTGTCACCAAAGCAAAGACTGCTTTTGCAGTGCTTTTTGACGACAATACCTTAGGTTTCTACAACCGCGTCAATGTTCCTTCTTCAGGTGAATTTGATGGCAAGACCATATCAGCTGTTTATGAAGGCATTGAGGTAGCTGACTACAAACCTGGATGGGCGGGTCTGCCAATCGAAAAAGTAACGGTAGTGGATGCAGGAATCCAGCCCGCTTCAACTGCAAATTGGTTTAAAGATGCTTCAAAGCTCACTACTGTTGACGTATCCAAGCTCGAAACCGTCAACACTATCAATATGGCTTCTATGTTCAAAGGTTGTTCTGCTTTAACTTCGGTAGGAGACATTTCAAGTTGGAATACAGCCCAAGTTACGGATATGTCTTCTATGTTTGAAGGGTGCGGTACTCTCACGCAAGCCGGAGACATCTCAAGCTGGAACACCGCTCAGGTCACTAACATGACTTCTATGTTCAAGAACTGCACAAAACTTAAAGAAGATTGCTCTGAGTGGAACGTAGACAAGGTGGGAGATGATAAACATACAGACTTCGATACCAATGCTCCCGGTATTCAATCTCCGTGGGATAGTCATCTTGACTTCAATAACTTCACGGTTGATACCGAAGCAAAAACTTACACAGCTAACCAAATTACTCCAAGCGTAACCAGTACAATCTATACGCTTAATACTGACTATGAAGTAGTTTATGGTGAAAACAAAAATGCAGGAGAAAATGTAGGCACCATTACTATCAAGGGTCTCAATAAATACCAAGATGAAAAAACCTACACGTTTACCATCAACCAAAAAGAGCTCACCCTCAACTGGGGCGAACAAACAACCTTCACTTATGACGGAAAATCGCATGTACCCAGTGCAAGCATTGATGGCGTCATCGAAGGTGACGAAGTAAACCTCACCATAAAAGGTGAGCAAACCAATGCGGGCGTCTACAACGCAGTCGCAAAAATAGACAACACCAACTACAAGCTTCCAACCATTGATGAAAAAGAATTCACCATCGAGCGAGCTGGCATCACCGTCTCTGGCATCACCGCTAAAGACAAAGATTACGATGGCACTACGAAAGCAGAGCTTAACTTTGACCAGGTTGAGCTTGCAGGAAAAGTAGACAGCGACGACTTAACTGTCACCGCTGATGGCACCTTCGAAAACGTAAACGCCGGAGCAGATAAAACCGTCACTATCTCCAATCTTGTCCTTGGTGGCGCTTCAGTTGACAACTACAAACTAGCTACTGAAGGTCAGCAAACAACCACCACCGCAACCATCAAGCAAGCTTCGCTTGATTTTGGTAAATTCAACGTTAATACTGATGCTCAAACCTATACGGCAAAGCAAATCATGCCTACCGTTTCTAGCGATATTTACAAGCTATCTACCGACTATGAAGTAACCTATGGTGAAAACATCAATGCCGGAGAGAACATCGGCACCATCACAGTTAAAGGTGTTGGTAACTACAAAGGTGCAAAAACCTACACCTTTACCATTAGTCAAAAAGAACTCACTCTTGCTTGGGGCGACCAAACTGCCTTTACTTATGACGGCAAGTCGCACGCACCGAGCGCAAAAATAGGTGGCACTATCAAAGGCGACACGGTAAATCTAACTATTGAGGGCAAGCAAACTAATGCAAGCGATGCCCCTTATACCGCAACTGCAATAATCGACAACGCTAACTACAAACTTCCAAGCATTAACTTCAAAGAATTCACTATTGCTAAGGCAGATGTTACTGTCTCTGGCATTAAGGCTAATGACAAAACCTATAATGGCAAAACTGATGTTGTGTTCAACTACGACAGCGTTAAACTTGCGGGCAAAGTTGGTGGCGACAACTTAAGCGTTACGGCCGAAGGTGCCTTTGAATATGCAGATGCCGGAAAAGATAAAAAAGTAATCATTACCAAACTTACGCTTGCAGGAGATGCCGTTTGTAACTACAAATTAGCAAGCACCGGCCAGCAAACAATTGCTACCGCAACTATCGAACAAGCAGAGCTTGATTTCGCTA
>CAVABR010000088.1:0-17976 GCA_963586955.1 bacterium | reverse complement strand
TTCTATTGTCTTTATGTTTCCGCCATATTGTTGCTTTGTCGGAATAGGGATGGGCAAAAATAATGCTAGCGAAATAGTCCTTGTGGGCCAACATTCACCACCATTTACCGCCTCCATCATCCAGGGCAGCCACAAATCAGTTGGGAACTGACAGGTGGCCAGTTCGCTAGATGTAAAATCTGAAAAATGCGTAAACACGCCCCGTTTCGCCGATACTCATAACCTATGAGGTATCTCGCGAAATTTGCATGCCTTATAAGGACAGGCGAAATCATTAAGAAGGGAGACCCTCCGTGGAAGAAAATACCAACAAGAAGAAGGCGCCAGACTTCGCAGATATTACCAGGAACGTGGCTCAGGGAGTTGCAAACGGCGCCAAGAGAGTTCACCAGGCATTCGGCGGTGAGTACGGGGACACTTTCGAAGGCAACGTCACCACCGATGACGGCGACTACATCCTACCGGAGCCGATGATCGATGACCACGAATGCGAAGAGATCGATTCCATCGCAAAGCGCTACGAGAAGATGACCTCTCCCGGCATGCTAGCAAAGGCTGGCAAGAAGGCCGACGAACTCGCACCGGCACCGGTCAAGGAGATTGCTGGGAAGGTTGGCAAAGTCGCCAAAGATACCTTCAACGGCCTCACGGAACAGGAACTTATGGCAGCCGCTATCAAAAAAGCGGCGGAAGGCTTCGGCGAACTCGAGAAGCAGGCTGCCAAGTCCAGCGTGAGCAAGGAGCACGTAATCCAGTGCATAAACGCCGGCAAGCAGGAGCAGAAGATTTCTGACATCTCGGAAATCTGCCTGCTTCGCGCATACGACATCGCAGCCGTCACGGCCAAGGAGCGCACGCAGCACATGGGTATCGCATTCGTCGAGGGCGGTGGCACGGGCGCGGCTGGATTCTGGGGTCTGCCCGCAAACCTCGCGCTCAGCATGCTCATCTACTTCCGCGCGGTCCAGTCGGTCGCCATGTTCTACGGCTACGACATCAAGGAGGATCCGGCGGAGCTCGTCATTGCGAGCGAGGTGTTCCAGAGAGCCATGTCACCGAGCACGAAGGGCAATCCTGCCACCGACTACATCGGTAAGGTTCTTGCGTACGCCGAAAGCGCGGCCGTGAAGCAGGCGGCCAAGAAAGGTTGGGCGGCGATGATCGAGAAGGGTGGCGCCGCGCTCGCCATCACCCAGATACGGGCGTTAGCAAACAAGGCCGCCCAGAAGGCGTTGGAGAAAGGTGGCCAGAAGGCCATCGAAGCCGGTGTATTCAAGAAAACCCTTACGCAGATCGGCCAGAAGCTGACGCTCAAGAACGTTGGCAGGCTCGTTCCCGTGGTGGGCGCGGGCTTCGGCGCCCTGTTCGACACTGCGCAGATGAACACCATCCTTAAGTTCGCCGACCTCTTCTACCACAAACGCTTCATCGTCGAGAAAGAGCAACGCGTGCAGAAGCTCACGGAGCAAACGACGGAGTACGTAGTAGTCTCGGAATAGTGACCCTGTGACAGGTCACCTGCCCAGGCTCGCGCCCCGCCCGGAGCGCGAGCCTTCTCATTACCCCACCGTCAAATATGATGCACACGAGGACGGCGAGCATAGATTCTTTTTTTGGCATTAATTGAATTTGCAAACTGAGTACCTGTCCAGCTTGCTTTTGTAGTGTCCAGAACACGATTGCAATCAACCCCCATCTTTGCCCCCAAAATACCTTTCGGCAACTTTTTTGTACACACTTTTCACAATCTAAAAAATTCATTTTTTTTCAACACGTTGTTGAGTAAAATAAGACCAGCTTGGCTTAAAGACCAAGCCTCTATTTTTTTGAGAAGGAAGAGCCTGAGTGACTCTGCTAAACAATAAAGAAATACAACCAGAAACATTGCTGGTAGGCGTAGACGTTGGCTCCACTACGGCCAAGGTTACCGTCATGCGCGCAAATTCGCACGAAGTGCTGGTGCGCCATTACGCCCGCCACCACGCTCAGCAAGCAAAATGCCTTGCACAGCTTTTAGAAACCATCCGCGAAGAACTACGCGAAAAAGGCCTTGACCAAGCCCCACTTCGTTGTGCTTTGTGCGGTTCTGGCGGTGCATCCTTGGCGCACGCCCTAGGCCTGCCTTATGTGCAAGAAGTTGTTGCAAATTCCTTGGCTATTAGCGCGTTCTACCCCACGGCTCGCACCGCAATTGAGCTGGGCGGACAAGACGCAAAGATGATCTTTTTCACCTTTGATCATGCGCACAATGAACTCAACGTTTCCGACATGCGCATGAACGGAAGTTGCGCTGGTGGCACCGGCGCGTTCATTGACGAAATTGCCTCTCTTCTCAAAGTTCCCATTGAACAGTTCAACGACCTTGCCAGTAAAGGAAGCGCGCTCCACAACGTTTCCGGACGCTGTGGCGTGTATGCCAAAACCGACATTCAGCCCCTGCTGAATCAGGGCGTCCCCAAGGAAGACATTGCGCTTTCTTCGTTCCACGCCATTGCCAAGCAAACCATTGGCGGCTTGGCCCAAGGCCTTGAGATAAAAGCCCCCATCATTTTTGAAGGCGGCCCGCTTACGTTTAACCCGCGCCTTATCAAGGTGTTTGCCGAACGCCTTGAGCTTGGTCGCGGAGACATCATCATTCCTGAGCACCCGGAGACCATCGTGGCCGTGGGCGCCGCGCTTTCTCTTGAAGGGCTCTTTGCCCAGGAGGAAGCATCGCTTGTTTTGGACGACGCCATCCAGACGCTTAGCTCTGACAACATTGTTGTTATTGATTCTCTAAGCGAAGGTGCCTCGCGCACGGGTGGTCATGTAAGCAAACCGTTCTTCTCTAACGATGAAGAACGCCAAGCCTTCAAGAAACGCCACGCCCTGCCCGAATGGAAATCTGCGCTTGAGAAAGCGCAAGAAAGCGGGGCTAGTGGCGCAGGCGAAACCGGCTCTAACGGCGCCACCGCAGGCGCTAACGGCGCTGGGCGCGCCCTCCCCGCAACCCTCCCCGCAACCCTGCGCGTCTACCTGGGCGTGGACTGCGGATCCACTACCACCAAATTCGCCCTCCTCAATGAATCCGGCGAACTGGTAGATTCCTTCTACGCACCCAACGAAGGCGAACCGGTGGAGGTTGGCATGAACGCCCTGCGCGCGCTCCATGACAAATACCAGCAAGCCGGATGTAACCTTGAAATCCTGGCCTGCGGAACAACCGGCTACGGAGAAATGCTCTTCGCCACCGCCCTGGGCGCGGACTACCACGTGGTTGAAACCGTGGCGCATGCCCACGCGGTGCAACACTTTGAGCCCGAAACCTCCTTCATCTTGGACATTGGCGGGCAAGACATGAAAGCAATCTGGCTTGAGGGGGACATCATCACCAACGTTGTGGTGAACGAGGCCTGCTCAAGCGGTTGCGGATCATTTCTGGAAAGCTTTGCAAGCACGCTCAACATTGACACCAAAGACATAGCCGAAGCGGCGTTTCGTTCCACCAATCCTGCAGATCTGGGAAGCCGATGCACGGTATTCATGAACAGCAGTATTGTCACTGAACAGAAAAACGGCAAAAACCCTGATGACATCATGGCTGGCCTTTGCCGAAGCATTATTGAAAACGTTTTCACCAAGGTAATTCGTATATCGAATGTAGATAAACTGGGAAGCAACATCGTGGTTCAGGGAGGCACCTTCTTGAACGACGCCGTGCTGTGCGCCTTCGAACAATACGTTGGCAAAGAGGTTGTGCGCGCCCCATACCCTGGCCTCATGGGCGCAATTGGCGTGGCGCTTTTGGCAAAAGAGCACTGCCAAGTTGCGCCAAGCGAAGTAAGCGAAGAAAACGCCCAGACCACCGGCCAGACTCAAGGCGAAGGCGAAAGTGGCGCCCCGCTCCAAGGCTCGGCTCAGCCCGGCGCGCAGCCACAGCCCGGTACCCAACCCGGATCGCAACCCACCGCCCAACCCCAACACACCTCCTCCTTCGTTGGCTGGGACGCGGTGCAAAACTTTTCCTACACGCAGGAATCAAACCTGATTTGCCCCTTCTGCGCCAACCGATGCAACCGCACACGCATCACGTTTTCCAACGGCTCTTCCTGGATCACGGGCAACCGTTGCTCCAAAGGCGAAATTGTGGGCGACCCTAAAGACGCCACCATTCGCGAACAAGTGCGCGCTGCCAAAGAGGCATCGGAGCGCGTTCCCAACATGTTCAAGGACCGCGAACGCTTGCTCTTCCAAGATTGGGACTTTAAACCCGTATGCCCTGCCAACAACATAACGCTGGGCCTTCCGCGCGTGCTTTCTAACTGGGATTATTACCCCTTCTGGAAAACGCTTCTTTCGGCCCTGGGCTTTACCGTGAAGCTTTCTCACAACAGCTCTCGCGCCATATATGAAAACGGGCTTTCCGCAGTTACGTCTGACACGGTATGCTTCCCCGCAAAACTGGTACATGGCCATTTGCGTGATTTGCACAAGCAAGGTGTCGACCGCATTTTCATGCCAATTGTTACCACGGTTCCTTCAGAGAACACCTCTAAAGATAGCCAGTCAATGTGCGCGGTAGTAAAAGGGTATCCGCTTGTTATTCAGAATTCGGACAACCCCACGCGCCGATGGGACATCCCGTTTGACAACCCGCTTTTCCACTGGTTTGACGAAAGCGACTGCTTGCTCCAACTACAAATGTATTTCCAGGCAACGTTTGAGATTGACAAAAACGCTACCGCAAAAGCACTCAAGCAAGCCTTAAAGAATCAGCGCACCTTCCAAGCGGAATTGAAAAAGCGCGGAGCAGAAATAATAGAACAGGCCTCCCAAACAAACAGCTATGCCGTAGTTCTGGCTGGGCGCCCCTACCACAATGATACCCTGGTAAACCATGACCTACCTTCCATGCTTACCAGCCGAGGCATCCCCGTGCTCACCGCCGATGCGGTACCCGGAAGCGAAGAAGTTGACCTAAGCAACAGCCTTATTGACATTGTGAACAACTTCCACGCGCGCATGCTTTCTACCAGCGTGCTGGCCGCGCAAAGCCCCAACCTTGAATATGTCCAAATTGTCAGCTTTGGTTGCGGGCATGACGCCTATCTTTCAGACGAAATAACACGCTTGATGCGTGAGATTAGCCAAGGAGAAAAAACTCCTTTAATTTTGAAAGTTGACGAAAGTGATATTGAAGGACCCCTGGGTATTCGTGTAAGATCTTTTATTGAAACGGTTAACGAGCGCCATGCAAAGCTGGACACAAGCCACACAAGCTACACAAGCTACGGCTTAGGCAACGGTGGCGCAACCGCAGGTGCTTCAAATGCCTCAACTGCCTCAACGGCAAGCGCAAATACTACCACCAGCACCTCCTCTGCGGGCTCATCTCTTTCTTATGACGCCCCAACAGAAGGTGTTTTTCTTTCTCGGGGTGCCACCAAAACAAACGGTGGCACCTCTCTCCCACCTGCAAACCCCCAACTTGCAGACCCGTATCCGCAGAAGTTCACCAAGCAAGACTGCAAAGACTTGACGGTGCTCATCCCTAATACCTCCAAGGCATTCAGCCTTCTTATGGCAACGGTGTTTGCCAACCAAGGCCTTAAGACTGAATCCCTCCCCATAGGCAGAGAACGCGCAATCTACCTGGGCAAACGCTATGTCCACAACGACATTTGTTTCCCCGCGCAAATAGTTATTGGTGAGACGCTTGAAGCGTTGGAATCTGGCAAGTATGACCTTGACCGCGTGGCGGTATCTACCGGTAAGTACATTGGCGACTGTCGCCTTACCCACTATGCCGCGCTTCTTCGCAAAGCGCTTGATGATGCGGGCTATTCAAAGATCCCCATCATCACCAATGACGATGTTGACTTCCACAACATTCACCCGGGCTTCAAGATGAACATCAAATCAGCCATCCAGATTGCTATAGGGCTTCCTATGATTGATGCCCTAGAAGAAATCTTGCGCAAAATTAGGCCGTATGAAATTACGCCTCATAGTGCAGACAATGCGTTTACTAAAGCCATCAATTCCATGATGGATGGCCTGCGCAATTCTGGCATCAGCGGAATGAAGAAGGGCTTTAAGCACGCTATTGAAATTATGCGCGATGTGAAATATGACCGAAGCAACCCCAAGCCAACCGTGCTTATTGTGGGCGAATATCTGCTGAATTTCCATCCCGGCGCTAACCATGATATGGAAGAGTACCTGGAAAACAACGGGCTTGAGGTAATTGAAGCGCGCATGACTGATGTTATTCGCAAGACGTATTTTTACCAGAAGGCTCAAGTGAAAGAATTTGGGGTTCATAGAGATTTTGGCAAGAAGGTATCTAACAGCATTTCAGACAGCTTCTTTACGTTAGCTCATAACATCACGGACAAAATTGCTCATATGCATCCGTTGTATACCCCGCCCGTGCGCATGCCGGAATTGGTGCAGGATAGTGACCCTATTATCCATCACACCTTTGATGCAGGCGAAGGTGTGCTTATTCCCGCAGAGATTATCCACCATGCCAAAAACGGCTGTAGGAATTTCATCATCTTACAACCATTTGGATGCTTGCCTAACCACGTGGTTGGGCGTGGAATATCAAAGCGCCTCAAAGAGCTCTATCCCGATGCACAAATTTTGCCTTTGGATTTTGACCCCGATGTTAGTTTTGCCAATATTGAAAACAGACTCCAGATGCTCATCATGAATGCGAAGAAAGCGCATCAGGCACAATAAAAATAACACCCTTCCTGAACAGGCATTTACACGAATGGCACGGTCTAAATACCTGAAATATACACGAATGGCACGGTTTCACTACCGGCATATATACACGAAATCCATGGTGTGAAAGCTTCTAGGGCTCTGGTATAAATCCGGATATTATTGCTACTTTTTGTTGGTATTTGTAAATAGAAATCTAGACTTCCGTGTCTACGAAGACTTTAGCAGAAGGGCGAAAGAGCTCAAGCCAAAGGATGACGGCGTCACCCAGATGGATGAAACGGTGTTCAGGATGACGAGAGGCTAAAGGTGGCTATATCCGAAACGTGTTATTCACATATAGATGGCCACTCGACAAATTCAACAATTCCTCCCTTCCCTGTCTGCAGGCAGAGTTCTTCGTTTATCTTTAACGTTATAGCAATTAATATCAGCAACATTTGATAATAATCGTGCACCAGCTGGTCTTCCGTATCATCAAACACACTTCCTGAAGCATGGTCATACTTATTACGCAATGCCCAAGCGTTTCCAAATTTACTGTTGTTCAATGAGAAGCTTAAATAGTCAGCTTCGTCTTGCGTAAATAGATTCGAGGAATATGTCAGGACACTCTCGTTCACAAGACCATCCACAATCTCTCTGTCAGCCTTTGAAAGCCTGGTCATATTGATTGCCCCGTACTGCCAAATCCTCCTCAGACAGGCTGAGCGTGTTGTAGGCCATAAACGATTAGTTTCCCTAACCTCCACGAACCCGTTTGTCATCAGTAGGTCAAGAATAGGATGATAGCACTCTGGGAAATCATCAATAGACACGCGCTCATTAATAAGCATCTCGTAAAAACAAGGGTCACAGTCTGGATGTTTTTCGGAATACGCCACACGTGATTGATCCGAGAAAAGGTGCCACGCATATTTCTTGAATGATTCTGCAGACACAACGTATTTATTACTAAGCAACGATTTGATTATAAAATTTGGGGGCACAGTCATGTATTCAAAGTACGAGGGGTTGATCGATCCATTCTCTTCATACAGAACGAAAGCCTTCAAAGCCCGTTCAATCTCGGGACCTACCCCTTTGCATTTATCAAGCCAGCTTGATCCTGTAGCTGGAAGTGAGAGACTAAATCCATGTATACCGAACTCTTCTTCAATGTAGGTGTTATAAACCCATTCAATTACCTCTTCAATACGGATACCTTTGTTCTCAAGAAAGCGCGCATAAGAAGACACAGAAAGCAAGCCTTGGTAATTCCTAGTGTTGAAGATCATCGACTCGGGATATTCGTCTACTCCATGTATGCCTATGACTTTCATCAATGTTGATACATCGTTCTCATGCGCCGCCATAATCATCTGGCCTTCCATGTCCAGTATCTCGAAAACATAGATGAAGTTTGTCATGATGGTGGCAAGGTCAAGATACTGCGAAAGCCATTTACCGCCAAAGCGAAGCGAGAGCAGGCCATCGTCATACGAGGCAATTTTGATTTCTTGCTGATTTGGTTCGATGGTAAGCTCAACGCCATAACGTATGCCGCTCTCAGGAGAAAAGAGCTTACTCG
Source organism: bacterium (assembly GCA_963586955.1). Classification (GTDB taxonomy): domain Bacteria; phylum Actinomycetota; class Coriobacteriia; order Coriobacteriales; family Eggerthellaceae; genus Anaerotardibacter. Next base: position 9,692 of record CAVABR010000088.1, on the reverse strand, counting down.
AAATTTCTCTTAAACGATTCTTAGCCAGAACGCGAACAGCAGGAGCCGGGGTGTAGGAAAGCTTGTTCCTGCGTGGCCAATTAACTATGAGCTTAACGTAATTGAGATTAGGGGTACGCGGTTCCTCGGTATTAAGATATTCGATAAGGATTCTATCAATTCGTTCTTTGTTAAGAGACCTCGGGAAGCACAGGTTGCTTGAAGAACTCGAAGTCGAGGCGAGATCTCCAACAATCAATTTTGCAGAGACCAATGGGTGTGTTTCCATTTGTTCGCCAATCAAACTGTCGAACTTTCCCACTAATGTCTTTAACTTCAGTATCTCATACAACTGATTTGGGTGAGCTTCTATGAGAGCCATGAGGGAAGATTCATCAATCTTGCCAGTTGCCCCCGTTAATGAAATCAACTGCCAGAATTGCGATATGTACTGAATCTCAACTTCTTCGAAAAGCGTATTTAATGAAGTTGCATCCAAACACCCATTCACGAACTTACATGCAACTGAAAACTTCTCATCTGCATTCTTCTTTATGCTCAAAGCCACATTGTCGTCAAATAGACTTGGCACACATTCAACGTACAGTTTGCATTGATGAACCTCTATTGCCTCGTTGATGTTATTGATTGAAGAATCGTTTGTAGAGAGAATGTCGATAATGCGACCTTTGCAATAACCACATGCTAGGTCTGTCGGCGGGTAATATACAACTCGTGTTGAATTGGATTCTTTTGGCATATGTTCTTATAAATCTTTCGGCTTAATACCGTCTTCGGTCCTCCAATCAACGTTGCCGTTGGATGTTCTGCCCAAGGCAACGGCTGATGTGGCAGACGGAACCCCAAACTCGTAGTCTTGCTCGAAGACGCCGTTCTTGATGACTCCGGATTCCTCGAGCTCGCAGAGCAGGCGGTAATAGCCACTGCCGTGTTCAACGAACGATGGGACTATGTCTTCGGAAACCGTCGATCCCTTAAGGACGGTAAACCCGTTCTCGGAGGCAAAGCTCTTAGCGTCGGTTCCCTTAGTCGATCTGCAGTAGAGGTATGACCTGTATTGTTTTGCCATACTGCATCGTGCTCTCCTTAAAAATACACTTGCGAATAATCATACATACCTTGAGCCTTAAAGTTCTCAGCTTGTTCCATAACCTTCTCAAAGACCTCTTCATCCCACTCTGGCGGATAGCCGTTCTTGTAAAGAAGCACGGTTAGGTCCATGTTAAGTTGGTTCTTGATGTCGTCGCGGGTGAACCAATCGGCGTACTGCGACTTATCATCGATCAGCTCTTTAATTTTTTTCGCAAGGATCAAACACTTCTCCTCTTCATAAGGAAATCTATGGTCGTCACGCACTTTGACAAGTATGTCGTAGAACGCCTTCTCTTCGAATGTGATGCCTAACTCCTCAAAGGATGACTTGTCCTCCTCGAGGTCTTTCATAATCTCGATAAGCTGATCAGATAGGTCGTTGACGAAATCGGCGACCACCTCGCTGGTGAAGACGAGCTTGTCACGCGAGTTATAGGCGTCAACAACCTTCCTGAGTCTCTCGTTGAACTCAATCGCTTTTACCTTGTTTGTACGACCATAGGAGCTGATCGCCTTCTTGAGCAACTTCTGCAATGCATTGAATTTGGTAATAGGCATATTGATGGATTCGAGCTTTTCAGTGAAATCATCACTGAAAAGATCCTCTCCCTCTTGGGCGTCGAGCACGCTCTCCACTCCAGTGCAAGAGATGGCTTTGCGAACCATCTCCTCGACCACGGCGTTCATTGCATCGGCATCAGGTGCGAACCCGATGATCTGCTTGTAGATTATGGACCTGATAGCCATATAGAATTGGGCTGTTGCAACCTCTCTATCGCTTAGCTCACCCGACGGGAAGCAAATGGCGTAGGCCTGCTTCAGGATTCGTGTCAAGCCCATGAAGCGCGTTTCCGTATCCTTGCTGAGCTGGACGTATTCGGCAGCATCGTTGAGGCATTTCAGCCTCTCAAGCGGGGCGCCGGTATGGAACTTACTGTCATCGAAGTTGCACATCAGCTCATCCACCATGGCAAGGTGGTTCCTGAAGATTCCAAGGGTTATCGAGAGCTCTTCGACAGGACCGTCTCCTTCATCTCCGTACTGCTTGATTGCCTGCATCATGTCTTCTTTGATGCCAATATAGTCGACGACGAGACCCTGATCTTTCCCCTCGAAAACGCGGTTAACTCTGGAAATGGTCTGAACCAGGGTGTGCTTCTGTAGCGGCTTGTCCACGTACATGACGGCAAGCGACGGCACATCGAAGCCGGTTATCCACATATCAACAACTACAGCTATCTTGAAGTTCGAGTCGACGTTCTTGAATTGCCTTTCAAGCATCTTTCGATGCTCCTTTGACCCGCAAGCATTGTACAGCTCCGGCTTGTCGTTATCACCACGCGTCGCCACGATGTTTATCTTCGGTAAGTCGACCAAAGCCTCGAGCTGCTCTTTTGACAAACCTTCCTCGTTTTCCGCCTTCTTTGGAGCACCCCATTCCGGCCTTACTGCGAGAATCTCATTCATCAGCTCGAATGCGTGGTTGCGATCCGAGCAAACCACCATTGCCTTCTGAACGACGCCGGGCTTTTCGGAGCAAAGAGTCTCATAATGCTCAACAAGATCCTTAGCAAGCTTTTTGAGCCTGTCAGGATGTCTCAAGATGACGGACATCGAGCTCATGGCTTTCTTGCTCTCTTCAATCTGCTCTGGGGTTGAGCCCTCTGAAGCGCATTGGTCGTAGTATTTTTGAATTTCCCTTGCCTGATCCTCGGAAAGCTGAACCCTAGCAAGCCTTGGTTCATATACAATCCGAACGGTGATGCCATCGTCGCTCGACTCTTTCATCGTATAGCGGTCTACAACCGGACCGAAAACGGCGATGGTCTCGTCGATAGGCGTGCCGGTGAAGCCACAGTAGGTCGCATTGGGGAAGCTGTCACGAAGGTACTTTGCAAAGCCGTAAGTCGTAAATACGCCCTTATCCGTCTTTTTCAGCTTGGCGCCGACACCGGTTTGGGTTCTGTGCGCCTCGTCGGAGATGCAGATAATGTTTGCACGGTCTGAAAGAAGTCCGATGGATTCGCTGAATTTTTGAATGGTGGTGATATAGACCCCACCGCTTTCCTTTCCCCTCAGGGTCTTCTTAAGCTCTTCGCGCGATTCAATACTCTTAACGTCTTCCTCATGCAGATAGCGCTTCGCGGTTACGAAAAGCTCAGAAGATTGATCATCGAGGTCATCACGATCGACAATGACGATGGTAGTTGGGTTGTCTAGTATATCCCTTCTGCGGAGGTTCATCAGTCTGGTCAGGAAGAGCATGGCGTACGTCTTGCCACAGCCAGTGGCGCCAAAATAGGTACCACCCTTACCATCGCCATTTGGCCTGATATGCGCACAGATATTGTCAAGCATCTTGGTTGCTGCAAAGTATTGGGGATACCTGCAAACGATTGCCTCGTCGTGCTTGCTATCGTCTGGATAGAAGACGAAGTCGCGGATGATTTCGATGAGCCTGTCTTTCGCAAAAGCGCCCTTTACCATCGTAAAGAGTGAGCTGATTCCGTTGGACACCTTGTCTTGGTCGTTAGCCTTGTTCCAGGCATAGTAATACTCGTAGGGAGTAAAAACGGTTCCCATGCGATTGTTTGCCCCATCGCTAATGACGGAGAGGCAACAGTATTTCATGAGCTTTGGAATATCCCTGGTGTATCTGATGGTTATTTGCTCCCAGGCGTCATGGACGGTCTTGTCCTCTTCAATTGCGGTCTTGAATTCGCAGATGACCAGAGGAATGCCGTTGATGAAAACCAACAAGTCGGGACGTCTAAGCGCCTTGTCCTGCACACTGTATTGATTTACAACCCTGAAACAGTTCTTGTAAGGGTCGTCGAAATCGATGTATTCGATATGCACCGCAGGTTGGCTCGCATCGTCCCTGATTAAATCAAAGCCCTCGTTGATTAGCCAGTAGGTCTGCCTGTTGCCGGTGTAAAGAGGGGTCGACTGAATATATTGGAGCTCATTGACAATCTTTTGAAGCTCGGCTTCTGAGAGCGAAGCGCTGGCATAACGTTTCGAGAGATAGCTTTTCAGATCATCGACAAGAAGAACATCTTCAAAGCGACGATGGATATTCTCGCCGTTGACATAATCGTAGCCTTGCTCCTTGAAAAGCTCGATGATTGCCAGCTCGAGTTCGGCTTCAGTAAATTTCCCTTTTTCGAATACGTAATCCATACTTTTCCTGCCTTCTTACTCGGAGGCTTCTTCAACTGAGCCTTTAATCAATATGGGACATAAGTCTTTCAACTGCGCCTTCAACAATTCGTTGATTTTCTTGCGCTCTACGAGCACGGTAAACAAACCCGACAAAGCTTTCTGAGTTTGTATTGGTGGAATTGGTATTTCGATTTCGAAGAACCGATCGAGATCGAGATTCGCTCTTATGCTTGCGTCGCTAAGAAACCAGCCCAACCTGTCATTTTCGCTGCGAGAAAACCACATCATGAGATATTCAGCAAGCACCGCGTTATTTTTCACTTGAAGAATGGAATAAGCTGGTGAAACAGCGAGGGTTTCGTCCTCGCGCTGTAAAGCGATTCTTATACATTCATCTCTGCCTGTCTGCATGGGACTATAAGCAAATTGCCCTTTGCGCACCAATTTGTAATTGTGCAAATCAGCACTACTTGCATTTGATGGCATAAATAATTTCTCGATATTGATTCCATGCGCGCAATCACATTCACTGGCGGAATTACGTATATCAACCTCTTCAAGCAGAGAACCTAGTGGAATCCAAGACTCTGCTTTTCGTTTAACCTCGTCCAATTGCGCATCACAAGCAAGCTTCAGGTCGTCTAAGCCTTGTTCGTAGCAGCGTTGGTTTTCAAGCATGGCACAGTATATAGCAACGTATTTGCGTTGCGTATCAATATCGGGAAGATTCAGCTGCATCTCACATAGTGCTTCCCAAGAAAAAACTTCTGTCGAGCTTCCCCAAGATCTATAACAAGCCTCTCTGTCCCATTCATCTCGATTGAAATGGAGAAAGAGATATTTTGGATCGACAATGGTCGAGCCGAAGCGAGTAATTCGAAAGGCAATGTTGTTCCAGCTAATCAGAAAAGACGAATCGGAATCGTTAAATCCAAAACCAATATGCTTTCCATGAGTCCTGGGGTTGAAGATAAAATCGCTAGGTCGAACTACGATGAATTTTGATAAATCAGTTTCATTGACGTTAGCTTTTGTGGGAATAATCTCTTTTGAGATCGTCATTCCCATGACAGATTCAGGTCCGAATTCACCATGGTCGTTGACTTCAAAAACTTGCTCAACAAGATCCCCTATTGCAAATCTACGCAATGCCATAGCCAATCCCTTCAAAGGCAGACTCGAGAATGGATTGGGATTTCTTCTCTGATGTCAGAATCTCACGCATTTCTTTCTGAATGCGTGACATCTCTTGCTCGTAATTGATATCCAGATCATGGTCGACAAATTCGATGTATTTGCTGGGTGCTAGGGCAAAATCTTTATCCCTAAGGCCGCCGTTTCCTTCGAGGGTTACCGACTTGCAAAGCTCAGGCACATCCTCATACGACCCATCGATTTCCTGCCAAGAGTTGTAAATCTTCTTCACCTCAGCAATTTGCTCTGGCGTAAGGACGGTCTTCTTTTTTCGCTTACCTTTATCGTATGTGTAGGTCTCGATATTCTGGTTCCAAGTACGAAGATCGACGAAAAGGATCTCACCAGAACGGTCACGCAGGCTGCGTCCATTGACGGTTCGAGCGTGCTTATTCATGTTGACAATCCAGAGCGTAACCGAGATATCGGTTGTATAGAACATGTCCCTCGGTAAAACGATAATTGCCTCTACTTTGTCATTTTCTATAAGCTTCTGCCTGATTTCCTTTTCAACGCCATCAGCGTTAAGCGCCCCATTTGCAAGAAGAAAACCAGCGATGCCGTGGTTCACATCAAGCTTCGAGAGCATATGGAGGATCCAAGCGTAGTTGGCATTTGACGTAGGCGGTAGCGCGTATCCGTTCCAACGAGAGTCCTTAGTCAGCTCGTCCTCACCGCGCCAGTTCTTCAGATTGAAGGGAGGGTTGGCCATGATGAAGTCAACCTTTTTGTCCTTGTGCTGATCGGCCGTGAACGATGAAGTCGCAGACTCGCCGAGGTTGTGTGAGATGCCACGAATTGCAAGGTTCATCTTGCAGAGGCGCCAGGTGTCAGGGTTACTTTCCTGCCCAACGACAGAGATGGCAGTTCTATTGCCGTTGTGCTTCTCAACAAATTTGTGAGACTGTACAAACATGCCGCCGGATCCGCAGCAGGGGTCATAGACGACGCCTTCGTAAGGTTCGATGAGCTCGGCGATAAGCTGGACCACGCAAGCTGGCGTGTAGAACTCGCCGTCTTCCTTTGAACTTCCGACGGCAAATATCTGCAGGAAGTACTCGTAAACGCGACCGATGAGGTCCTCCCCGTGGAAGCGCTCCTCGCTAATTTGGTTGATACTGTCGATGAGGGTCTTGATGGAGCGTATCTCCGCACCAAGAGTCGAGAACAAATTGAGCGGCAGCGCTCCTTTAAGGGAAGGGTTAAGCTCCTCCGCTTTAGCCATTGCGGTGTCGATTTTCACCGCGATGTCGTTCGCGCTGGCGTTCTTCACGAGGTACGACCATCTGGACTCCTCGTTGAGGTAGAAAACGTTAGCGGCGTTGTAGAAGGATGGTTTTTCCAAAAATGCGGGAATATCGCCATATTCCGCAATTAGCTCTTGACGACGCTTTTCAAACTTGTCACCGGCGAACTTAAGGAAAACGAGGCTAATCACCGCATCGCGGTTCTTTTCCATGCTCCCGACGCCACGTAGAGCAACGCGGCAATTCCAGAGGGCGTCCTCGAGCGCAAGCTCCTTTTGCTTGGCTGGTTTCTTTGCTTTTGCCATAGTTATTTACCTTTCGTGAGTTCGTCGATGAGACACTCTGCCATGTTTAGTTTCTCCCTTTTGAAATTTTTCATTCATGCAGGTGCGAACGAATGCGCTAGAACTCATGCCATTATACCTTCACCTGTAACTCACCATACCTCATCCTTGACAGATGACGTATACGGTGGCTTGGACAGATTGACGAACGAACCGCATGTTATTTGCAAATCTTTTTATACAGTCCAAAGAAATGTCCGCGTCCCCGTCTAATACCCCACTGGGCACTCAATCTAAGATAGCTGATCAAGTGCCTGGCTGAAGCTGTTGTTGGTAATCTTAAGTTCATTACCAGATTGCATCTTTATGAGCGGAGGATAGTCATCAGGGTTATTCTCAACGCAAGCAATGAAGCTTGAATACTCCTCCGCTCCCGGCGTCTTGTGTGGCATAGGTCCTGCAAGGATAGCAACATATCCCATCGAGCGACGAAGCTTGCCAAAATTGAAATGCTTAAGGCGGTCGTATTCAAGCTGAAATTCAAACCGATCCGAATTAAATCCTTTCTTGCGAGCTATGCTACGAAGCTTATCAAGCTTAACGGTGCTTACGCCAATAACAATGACCTTACCAAGGAAACATTTTTCGCAAAGATCAGCTTCATTAACAAGCAGATCAGACATTCCAAGCGATGCCAGAAGATCATCAAGGGTGTCTTCACGGTTTGCCTTCGTAATAGCAGGAAGAAGTTCAAGACCCATACGTTCCATCATCTCATCATAAAGATCGGAAAGTTCTTGGATGGTAAGATGTGCCAATGCTACCCCTCCTCATCAAAAAGGTCTGTAATTTCCTGACGGGCACGTGAAAGACGGAGTTTAAGCACCTTGATCTCATCTGTCTTGGCAAGAAATGCATCAGCAATGACCTTTTGACGCTCAGCGTCTTCAAGAGGAATCTTAATGGCTGAAAGCCCCTTGATGGGCAAGTTGCTAATTGCTGTACCAACTACCTCACGAGCAAGAAGCTCCTTACCTGTGGGGCTAGAGAAAAACGCAACGAGGTAAAACGGGTTAATTTTTTCTCTGTCAACACTTAAGACATACAGATTTCCATTAGCTAAAACTTTTCGCCCCTCAGGCACCTCTGCAACTGCAACCTTGAACGTTGGGGTTCCCAACTTAGAGATAAGGACATCACCATCATTAATGCAATATTTCTCAAGTTTTGGATCAAGAGTAGAAAGGTTAGGGAGCTCATCATCGACATAGCCATCAGAGATGTTCTTCAGGTGAAGATAGCTAAGTCCAGTATCTTCATCACAGACAAGAGCATCAAGCTTTGATGCACTGATGTTTGCTCCACGCCTGATATTGGCGACACTACCAAGCTCAACGCCGTTAGGAATCACGATCTCCTTCCCCAGGAAACGCTTTGCGGAGAGGTCAAATCCACGCATAGCTATTTCTTCGATGGTCTTAAAAGCGCTCATTTCTGAATCATTGTTAAGACGCTCACAAATAGTATCAATAGCGGTTTCATCTATTGAGCAACTTCGGTAGGAATGCGTGCCCAAGTCAGATGCATCAACAAAACGGATACCCTTAGACCCACCTGCGCAAAGAATAACAAGTGATGTCCTGATCATTGTATAGGGAGCAAAAACCCCACTTGGCAAGGAAACTACTGCCTTGATAAAGCCATTTTTAACAAAATATTCACGCACTGACCTATCCTGGCCGTTAAAACATGCCCCATCTGACATGACCGCAACGGCAGCACCGTCTTTCTTGAGAGAATCAACAAGCAATCGATTAAACACCCAGTCTGCCGATAAGGGGCGCTTATAACGTTCCTGCCCCTTTATAACTCTCTCGATATAGTTAGACGTCTTGGAAAACATCTTCGTCCGCATACCCCATGGATAGTTAGAGAAGGCCTTATCAACTTGGTTGTTTTTTATACTGTCTTCGTAGAAGCAAAACATATCCTTGCAGGCATATGAAATACGCGAACCCGTGGCTTTTGAGCGCATCTTTGCTACGGTAAAGGTGCTGGAGCTAAGTTCAACACCTACAAGCTCAGCATCTGGACACTCTGGAGCAACAATTTCAAGGAAGTTGCCCTGCCCACTGCCAAAATCAATAACTCTTTCGCCAGGCTTAATATCAAGAACAGCAAAGGCAAGATGTGCTATTCCCTCAGGAGTTGTGGGCTCACCACCGAATACACCTTGGATAATGGGGCCGTGCTTAAGATACGCATCAATTGTCTCCCCATCAAAACCGGACATAATCGTGAGAAGTTCTTCAAACGACACGCTCGCAAACAAACGGTTTGAAGAAACTTCAAGAAGATTGGCAATATCCTCATCGCCCTGAGATGCAAACTCAATCGCTTTAGCAACGTTTTCAGTTTCACCAGCCTTTTGCGCATTGCGTGCAAGAAAAACAAGCGGATAAAAATCCTCGGGCATAGCTACGCCACGCAGGCGACTTGCGATGGACTGATGAAATTCTCTTATTTGCTCATTGATGGTAGACAATTTAATTCCTTTCTTAATTTGGTTATTTATAACCATAACTGCACTATAGCACAGTTGGTTATGGATAACCAGATAAATTTATGGTTATTTATAACCATTTTTTATTTTGTTTATAATTATGGTTGAGAAAAACTCTATAAAGAAATACCACCGACAACGTTTCAG
>CAVABR010000087.1:0-19298 GCA_963586955.1 bacterium | reverse complement strand
GTTGAGAGTACGTTTCACCCTAATTTTTATTCTGTATTTCATTTCATTACCCTTCAAAAGAAAGCAGTACTGGAAACTTTAATTTCCAGTACTGCTACCAAGGATTATTAAATTAAGCTTATTTTTTATAAGGACGTTTTTGAGCCATACCAGGACGCCGAGGTAAAGATACTTCAGGTTCTTCAAACTTCTCAAATACAAAAATAACTCTATGGCTAACATTATCAGATAAACAACCTTCGTAGGTCTCTATCAAACGTAAGCCGAGTTTTTTCTCTAATAAAGAAGCTTGTTGTATTTCGTCTTCTTCTGGTTGAGCTTTATAACATATAAGCTGACCACCTATACATAATAATGGTGCACTTAATTCTAATAATGAAGGTAAAGAAGAAAGAGCTCGAGCTGTTACTACAGTAAAAGCATCAGGCTGCTGTAAAGCTAAGTCCTCTGCACGTCCATTAAATGTTGATACTGTATCCGACAGCCCTAATTCGGAAATAATATGGTCAAGCGCTTTAGTTTTTTTACCTACGGAGTCTACTAATAAGGTTTCTCTACCTGTAGTGATAGCAAGTGGAATACCAGGAAAACCTCCACCGGTACCTAAATCTACATAGCGACCTTCTGGAGCATTATTAATAACCTCTAATCCAAGCAAAGAATCTTCAATATGAAGTACTTGGCCTTTTTCCCATGAAGTAATACGGGTAAGATTGGTTGTTTTATTGATAGAAATAACTAGCTCTAAATGCTGATCGAGCAGCTTTTGCTGCTCGATACTTAAGTTACGTATTTGATTTAATTGCTTCATTGTTTCACGTGAAACATTATCGAGGAATAACTACTACTCGACGACCACGTCCTTCTCCTTCAGAAGAAGTCTCAACATGTTCATCATCTCGTAAAGCTAAATGAATAATACGACGCTCATAAGGAGTCATGGGACGAAGCTTAATATTTCTTCCTTGTGAAACAGCACGCTGCGCAGCGTTATAAGCAATATTCTCAAGTTTTTCACGTTGACGGCCTTTATAACCCTCAACATCAACAACAATAGGGAAACGGAAACCAATAGTGCGGGAAGTAATAGAAGAAATTAAGAACTGAAGAGCATCGAGTGTCTTACCATGACGACCAATTAAGATTGCAAGATCATCACCAGTGATATCAAGAATCAACTCACCTTCATCACCTTCGTATTCATCAATAGTAACTTCGCCAACTTTAAAATACTTAAGAATATCTTGAAGGGCAGCGATAGCAGTATCAGCTACTGAATCAATCTCTTCTTCAGTGAATTCTCGGTTTGAGGTTTCTTGGCTTTCTTCTTGTTCAGTTTCATTACTCTGTAATTCTTCAGTCATATTTACTCCTTATATTCAAATCTCCCCTTCTTGTTTATAAACAGGAAGGGGAGTAGACCACAAAATATTTAATTAAAACTATTTGCTCTTTTTCTTAGGGCGAGGTTTTTTAACTTTACGAACAACATCAACCTCAACTGGCTTAGTGTCGATGATCTCTGCTTCTGCGATTCTATCACGCTTACGAAGGATATGCATGGTGATCTGTTGCTGACAAACAGCAAATACTGAAGAAACAGCCCAGAAGAGCAATACACCAGCAGGAGAACCCCAGCCAATCCAAAGCATCATTGCGGTCATGATAACCATCATGATGTAGGTTTGATTCTTTTGAGGATTATTAGTGCCTCGTTGCTGAAGTACGGAAGGTAAAAAGGTAGCACCCGCAAAGATTAAAAGTAAGACTCCATAAGGAATAAAATCATTAAATCCGATACTAAACATAGTGCTAGGGGAATTAACAAGATTAGGAAGAATATTAAAGAAAGAATATTCAGATCCATCAGTTCTATTCTGCATATCATAAAGCGTTTGGAACAACGCAATAAAGATAGGCATCTGTAAAACAATTGGAAGACAACCAGCTAAAGGATTAAATCCTGACTCAGCCATTAATTTCTGAGTCTCTTCGGATTGTCTTTGTTTGTTATCAGCATACTTTGTTTGGATTTCCCTCATTTTAGGGCTGAACTTCTGCATAGTATAAGAAGAACGAACCTGCTTTTGCATAAGAGGGAATAGAATAATACGGAAAATAAGGGTTACGATGACGATAGCCAAACCCCAGTCGTGAACAAAATTATAAAAGAACTCGATGCACATAAAGATGGCATCTTTAAACGCTTCCCACATTTAGTTAAGTACCTCTCAGTTTCTCTTATCCCAAGTTTCTGGAACCGGATCATATCCACAGCCTCCACCAGGGCGACATCGTAAAATACGACGAACTGTTAAATACAACCCTTTAAAAAAACCAAATCGTTTCAAGGCAGTAATACCATACTCAGAACATGTCGGTATAAAACGACATGAAGCGGGTAATAAAGGAGAAATAGCTATTTGATAAAGCTTAATAACCACAATAAGAATTTTTCGGGGTATTAAACAAATAAGCTTCTTTATTTTCCCTAACGACATTACGATCCTTAAAACTATTCCTTATTAGCAAGAATAGTTGCAAAGGTTTTTTTACACGTCTCTAGAACTTTACTATAAGTCAACTCTGTTGTTTTTCTCTTTGCAAGGAAAACAACATCAATATTCGGCCAAGGACCTCCAAGCTCTCTACAAATCTCTCTCATTCTTCGTTTAGCCGAATTTCTCCAAACAGCATTTCCATTTTTTTTACCCGCTATAAAAGCAACACGGCCTAAGTGGCCGTGTTGCTGAGGATCTTTTAACACTAATATAGTTATTACTGGTGTGTTATAGCGCTTACCGTTTGAAAAAATATAAGAGATTTCTGAGCTTGATTTAATTGTTCCAAACACAGCTTCTCTAAATATTAAACGCAGAGACGCTTACGACCCTTAGCGCGACGAGCTGACAGTACTGCACGACCACCCTTAGTGGACATACGAGCACGAAAGCCATGTGTCTTTGCACGCTTACGAGTATTTGGTTGATAAGTGCGCTTCATTACTTTTCCTTTCAGATTTAGAGTAACTTCGAAATTATATAATAATCTCAGATAAAGTCAAGAAATATTTTTACTACTATAACGTTATCGCAACTTGATAGCCCTCTTCAGTTAAACAACGTTTTTTACTTATTTTCTCTACTAAACCTTTTTTCTCAAGATTTGTAAATGCGTGGGAAATACTCGACACAGGAATATTAGTAAGTTTATTTATCTCAGTAATTCCTAATTGCTCTTGAGGTAAAAGAGCTTTCAATATTGCTGTTTCATTTTCTGTTAAAGATTGCGTCGCTTTTGATATATCAATATCGATATTTGAAGGTTTAGATACTAAGCTTATAGTTACTACCGAACCTTGATTAACATTGTCTTCTATTGAAATATTGCCATGAGAAATAGTGAGGTAGTCTTTAACAATAGGTAAACCAGAACCTACTCCACGAATATATTGTTTCATTGGTTCGGTTGCTGAAGTGAAGCCAGGAAGTTGCACTAGATCTTTTTGTTGTATCCCAGGCCCTTGATCACTAAAGCGAATGGTGTTGCCTCTATCTAGGATGGAAACTACCACTTCGTTGAAATTCGCATGAATAAAATTTTCAGATACTTCACGAATTACGGTATAAGGAATTAATCCACCGAGCGCTGTAGCGTTTTGATAAGTTAACGAAGCTATATGTTCTATATATTCATGTGTAGGAGCTCCGGGAATTTGTATAACGCGGGGCGCACTTTTTAAATTGTCATAAATCGCAATACGTGCTGGTGAAGAAATAAAAGAATAGTCAATGTTTTGATTTTGGTTAGTAACTTGATCACTATTGATTTGATTATTACTAACTTGATTGTTATTAGCTTGAGCCAAACCGCCATTAACAACAGGAAACATAGAAGGATTATAGGAAGATACCTCCACAAAAGGAGGTCTAAAATTACCAGGAGCTGGCACTTCCTGATGTAAATTTCTTTCCTGGTTAGTTTCCATATTTAAGCTTCATTTCTAAACTCGAGAAATTTTTTTCATCATTTTTCAATAAATTTTGTATTTTCACTGTCTAAATTAAAAATTCTAAGGAATATATACCAGCTTTTCAATTAAGTTTTCCTTACTTTTCAATTTTTCTAACTGTTTTCACAAGTGATTTTCAACTTTTCAACAAGTTTTCAATAAAAAGTGGAAAAACTAGAAAAAATGAAAAAAATAGGATGGAAAAATACAACACAATATGGAAAAAGTACTGTTGGAAACTTTCAAATTCACAGCTCTATCTAGAAAAGGATCGTTGGCCGAAGAACAGAAAGTGTACAAATTTTAAATGGATTAAAAACTGACTATAAATAATTAAAAGCCCAGTTCAGAAGCATTATTTTAAAAATTAAATACGATATTTAACTAAGAAATACCAATAACTTTTCTTTGAAAATACTTGACAAATGAATATCCACTAAACTCTAAACATAAGCTTATATATAAAAACTAAAGTTTTGAACATTTTCCACATTTTAACTTATATATAAATGTGGAAAACCTATCAAATCACAAACTTATAAGCCTCGAAAAGTATAATTTGTTAATATAAACCACAACGAAAAGGCAAAACTCAACAAAGGGTGTCATGGATATAGAAGATGTTCGAGATAAGCTCGTCGCTCAACTAAAATCATATCCAAGCGTTAACGCATCTCAAATTGATGCGTTTTTTAGTCGTATACAAATACAGGCTGTGAGCAGTGACTTTATTATGTTCACCGCTGATAATTCCTTTATTAAAGACTGGATTGAAAAGCATTACGTAAAGGATATAAAACAGGCATTATTGGATTTATATGGCACGGATTATTTCGTACAAATTGAGATAGATACCACTATTCAACAAGATTCAAATAACGACGTAAGACCTCAGAATCAAACAGAATCTTCACCAACAACTCCAATAAGTAAAAAAACACCTTTTTCAATACAAAATAACAATGAAAATATTGTCGCAACACCTATAACAAAAAATTTAAATACTAACGAATCACCCTACTTAAAAGAACCTCAACCGGCACAAGAATTAGAAACCGAAGAAGAGGACACTAATAAAGTAGGCGTATCAAACTTAACATTCGACAACTTTGTAATAGGTGATTCAAACAGAATGGCTTATTCAATGGCGGTAGAAGTTGCCGATAAACCGGGAACAAGCCTAAACCCACTCTTTATTTACGGAAGAAGTGGTGTAGGGAAAACACATCTTTTATGCGCAATACAAAACTATATTCAAGAGCAATATAAAGATTTCAACGTCTGTTATATAGACTCAATGGAATTGGTTAACAGATATTCAGATGCAGCAATAGAAAAAAGCGTCGATAAGCAAAGCTTTAAGAACTTCGAGCGCTTTTTCGAAGATGCAGATGTGCTACTTATTGATGATATCCAAGGCCTACAAGATAAACCGGGAACTTTAGGGGCACTATTTAGGATCTTTAATAATTTAATAGCGAAGGGAAAGCAGTTTGTTTTTTCAGCAGACCGCGCCCCTAAAAACATCGACTTAGATGAGCGTTATGTTTCGCGTTTTAATTCAGGAGCAACAATAGATATTCAACCTCCTGATAATGAAACAAAAAGAAACATAATTAAAAACTTTATCTATCAATACGAAAAAGAAGAAAATTTCAAAATAGATATATCCGAAGATATCTTGAGCTACATCGTAGAACACTCAAGTTCAAATGTGCGTGAGTTAAAAAGCGCAATAACAAATGTAATCTTCGCGGTAAAAATGAATAAAGAAGAGCTCACCCAACAAAAAGTTAAAGAGTTACTAGCAAATCATTTCATAAGTGAAAAAGAATCACGCTTAACTATCGAGATGATTCAAAATGCAGTATCTGATTTTTACGGTATTTCCTATAGCGACATAGTAAGTAATAAAAGAAGTAGAAATATTGCTCATCCTAGACAGGTTGCCATCTATTTATGTAGAGAGTTACTAGAAACAACCTTTAAAGCAATTGGAAAAGAATTTAATCGCGATCACTCTACCATAATGCATTCGTATGACTTGATCAGCAACACCTTAAAAGAGGATCGTAATTTACGCGAAGAAATAGAAGCAATCAGAGAAAAATTACGAATTCAGCAGTATTAAATTCAATACAAGAAAATAGTTATATACGAAGCTCAATAATAGAACCCAAAGCAGTTCTAACTTAGGTATGAATAGTAAAAACAATGGTTAAAAGAAAGAGTAAAACGTTTTGAAAACAAGAAAATAAAGTGGATTATTTTTTCCACTAAGTTTTCCACGTTGAAAAAGATAAAACAATCCTCCTGTTTTGCAACGAACGTTTTATTTGTAACTATCAGGCAAAATAGATTGTTATCAACATTTCAACCATTCTTTTTACTATTACTATTTTTTTATTATTAAGAAGAATAGAGATAAAAGAAAAGACAAAACATTATTATTAAATGAAGCAAAAAATAACGTTGTAATAAAACTCTTATATAAAAAGGAACACTAAATGAAATTCAGTATTAACCAATCAGAACTAACTAATGCTTTATCGATTGTTATAAAAGGTTCTTCTAATAAATCAACGCTATCTATCCTTGCAGGCATTTATATAAAAGCATGTGATAACGAAATAATTCTTCAAACTACTAATTTAGAGTTATCAGTACGGTTATCGGTTCCAGCACTTATAGAACAACCAGGAGAAACTGTTGTTCCTGCAAAGTTGTTTTTAGATATCGTTAAAACGCTTCCTGATATGGCAATTAGTTTAGTATTGGAAGATTCAACACTAACGGTATTCTGTGACAACACAACATTTTCGCTTAAAACACTTAACCCTCTTGATTTCCCTGCGTTCCCTGAAATCGAGACTGAACAAGAAGCTCAGTTCCCCTTCAAGGTATTTTCCTCAATGGTTAAAAGTACCGCAAAGATTGTTTCGCATGACGAATCACGTGCAATTCTGACTGGCGTGCTTATTTCTCAAGAAGGCACTACTCTAAAAATGGTTGCAACTGACTCATATCGTCTAGGGGTAGCTGAAACTGAATTAGTTTCTTCGGCATCAGAAGTTTTCGAAGCAGTAATTTCGGGTTCTTTCTTGCAGGATATTGCAGCACTTCCAATTTCAGATGATTTGATAACAATTGCACTCAATGAAAACCAAATCATTATTAAATATCAAAACACTACATTTATTAATAGACGTATTGAAGGAGTATTTCCCAATTATCGTCAGCTTATAAGTAATGAATACAAAACAAGAGTAAAAGTTTCAACACGTGCTCTCCAAGAAGCAGTACGTCGTGTGTCTTTGTTGAGTAATAAAGTTTCTCCGGTGCAAATAAATGTAGATTCTGAATCTAATATCATGACTCTTTTAACGAATTCTCAAGATATTGGTAATGCGCAGGAGACACTTGCGTGTGAGATTGAGGGAGATTCGGTTGATAATGCCTTTAATTATTCTTATATGTTAGACGGCTTATCAGTAATCAAGTCAGATGAAGTGTATTTAGATTTATATGGCGAAATGAAACCAGGTATTTTACGTACTGTAAAAGGTGATAATTTCCTTTATTTGATCATGCCTGTCCGCGTTTAAAAGGTAAGTACGGGTATGGGATTACAGATACAAAGTATCGAATACCATAATTTTAGAAATTACGAAGATTTCAAACTGGACAATATAGGCGAATCTACGCTTTTTATTGGACCTAATGCTGTAGGGAAAACAAATCTAATTGAGGGAATACAGTTATTAACCGCATTCCATTCTTTTAGAAACCCTAAAACTGAATATCTTGTCAAAGATCCTACTAAGCCGTGTTTAGTAAAGGCTGATATTACTGATGGAGATAGAAAACTAGAAGTTGAGTTAAAGATTCAGCAAGAAAAAAAGGAATATTTTCTTAACGAAAAAAAGAAAAAAATACAAAGCTTGCGCGGGATTTTGCCTTCAGTATTGTTTTGTCCTGATGATCTTCAATTTATAAAAGGGTCTCAAAGTATCAAAAGGAACCAAATAGATATTCTTGGTCAACAATTTTCAGCTAATTATTACGCAATAAAAAAAGATTACGAAAAAATCCTTCGGCAGAAAAACCGCTATCTAAAAGAAGTGGTTTCTCATAGCTACTTACAAAGTATTAATGAGGTTCTTGTTGTTATTGGGGCTCAACTCTACACGCTTCGCGCAAAACTTCTTAAAGAACTTATTCCTTATATCCAAAGTTATTATCTAGAAATTGCCGATAGCAAAGAAGAAATCACGCTGAGTTATATTCCTTCTTGGCTTAAATATCAACCAGAAGAAGTGCAGTATGCTTACAATCCTTTTATCACGAAAAAAGAAGCACAAGATGAACTGTATCGAGTATTAGAAAAGGAGTATGAACGAGAACACGTAAGGCACATTTCATTATTTGGTCCCCATGCTGATAAGATCCAGTTCTTTATAAATAAGAAAAACGCCGAAATATTCGCAAGTCAAGGGCAACAAAGATCACTCGTGCTTGCTTATAAAATGGCAGAAGTTTCTTTGTTGAAAGATAAAATTAATCAAAACCCTGTTCTTCTTCTTGATGACGTAATGAGTGAATTGGATTCAAAAAGAAGAGATCAATTAATTAGACTATTTTCACGTGAAACACAAACCTTTATTACGTCGACACATGTTGAATATTTCAATAAAGAATTTTTAAGCCAGGCGAATGTTGTAACTTTAGGAGAAAGAAATGAACAATAATCATGTCTCTCAAAAAATACAACGCGTTTTTTCTTCTATGCCTGAAGATATACAAGAAAAGATAGCTTCCCATAAATATATACAACAAGTATATGATCAGTTCGAACAAGCCGTAGATAGTAACCTTCTTAAGCATGTTAATTCGGTTTATTTAGTAGCTGATAAACAAGCCTTAAACACTTCTTCTGAAGAGAAATACCGGCAACCAAAAAAGCTTACGATTTATGTAGACAATTCAATGAGCGCGGCAGAATTCAATGCACGAAGAGAGCTGATTGTTTTAAAATACCGTGAATTATTTAATTTAAAAATTTCAGTTTTTGAAATTAAGATCTCTAAAGGTAAATATAAAAAACAATACCCTTTTATAAAAAAAGATACTCCTCAAACAGCACCTGTTAATACGTTAACAAATAAAGATTATTCAGAAATAGAAAAGATGATCTCCAAAATAAAAGACCCAGAATTAAAGGAATCATTTAAAAAAGTTCTAATCGCACAGAAACAGAGAAATAAGAATATACAAAAAAAACAATAAAACTGATCTTTTGTGTGGCTTATATAGGCTCTCATTCGCTCACAGATATAACCAAAAAAGACGTATCTTGTGTGTTATACTTTTTCGGTTAATTAATAAGTAAATAATCAGGGTAAATGAAGCTTAAAAGGAGAACTATTGTCTACTCAATCATCGCATTATAGTGGTCAAGATATTCAAATTCTTGAAGGCCTTGAAGCGGTACGAAAAAGACCAGGTATGTATATTGGATCAACAGGTCCCCGCGGTCTTCATCATTTAGTTTACGAAGTTGTTGACAACGCAGTGGATGAATCTCTTGCTGGATACTGTGACACTATTAACGTAACTATTCACGAAGATAATTCTATTACCGTAGTTGATAACGGTCGTGGTATTCCGGTTGATAAACATCCTAAAGAAAAAATCCCAACCGTTGAAGTTGTACTAACTATTCTTCATGCGGGCGGAAAATTTGGTGGCGAAGGTTACAAAGTTTCTGGTGGACTTCATGGTGTAGGTGTTTCTGTTGTAAATGCACTTTCTACTAAAGTTGTTGTTCAGGTTTGTCGTGATGGGAAAGAATACGAAATCTCATTCGATCACGGAAAAACAAAAGAGAAGCTTCATGAGATTGGTAAATCAAAGAAAACAGGTACCACGGTAACGTTTTGGCCAGACCCTGAAATCTTTAAAGAGACTACCGAATATGATTACCTTACGTTAGCTACTCGTTTTCGTGAGATGGCGTTCCTTAATAAAGGTTTGAAAATCACCCTTACTGATGAACGTAATTTCGATCAAGATGGAAAGCCTGTTTCTGAAGTATTCCAAGCTTTAGGCGGTCTTCAAGACTTCGTAAAATATATCAACAAAGATAAAGAAACCTTGAATAAACCAATCTATTTTGAAGCTGAAAATAACGATGGAATGGTTGAAGTTGCTATGCAGTGGTCAACTTCATATTCAACAAATTCAGTGCTTTCTTTTGCAAATAATATTCATACCGTTGATGGTGGTACTCATCTTGATGGATTTAAACAAGGAGTAACACGCACTATTAATGATTACGCTCGCAGTAAAGGTATCTTAAAAGAAAAAGATAGCAACCTTTCTGGTGACGATACGCGCGAAGGTTTAGCTGCGGTTGTATCAGTAAAATTACGTGACCCTCAGTTCGAAGGACAAACTAAAGGAAAATTAGGTAATACCGAAATTCGCGGTTTGGTTCAAACTGCCGTTACTAAAGGTCTTGCAGAATATCTTGAAGAAAATCCTGCCCCTGCTAAACGTATTATCAATAAAGCTTCCCAAGCACTTAAAGCACGTGAAGCTGCACGTAAAGCACGCGAAATGACTCGCCGTAAAGGTGTTCTTGATTCCTTTTCTCTTCCGGGAAAGTTGGCAGACTGTTCAAGTAAGAATCCTGCAGACTCCGAAATCTTTATTGTTGAGGGCGATTCCGCAGGTGGATCAGCTAAACAGGCGCGTGACCGTAAATATCAGGCAATTATGCCACTACGCGGTAAAATTCTAAATGTTGAACGCGCCGGACTTCACCGTTCGCTTTCTTCTGATACTATTTCTTCGCTTATTACTGCAATCGGAACTAATATTGGCGAAGATTTTAACGCTGATCAGGCACGTTATCATCGAATCATTATCATGACTGATGCTGATGTTGACGGTGCTCATATCCGTTGTTTGTTATTAACGTTTTTCTATCGCTATATGCCCGAACTTATTTCTCGTGGTTATATCTATATCGCACAGCCACCTTTGTATGGCCTTAAGAAAAAAGGTGGAAAAAAGCTTGAATATATCTTTAATGATGAGGCTTTAACAAAACGCCTTGAAGAAATTGGCGACAAAGATGGAATTTCACTTCAGCGCTACAAAGGTTTAGGTGAGATGGATCCCGAACAATTATGGGCAACAACCATGGAACCAACTTCAAGAACATTGCTCCAGGTAAGCATCGAAGATGCTGCTGAAGCAGAACGAGTGGTAAGTGAACTTATGGGTGATCAAGTAGAGCCTCGTAAGAATTTCATCCAAGAACACGCTCGTGATGTTCGCTTCCTTGATATTTAATTTGTTTTTGTACCATAAGGAGTTTTTGTGTCAGATAAAAACGAAATAGATCTTAGCGGGTCAACTATTCTACCTGCTGAATTAAGTAAAGAAATGCGCACGTCATTTCTTGAATATTCAATGAGTGTTATTGTTTCTCGTGCTCTTCCTGATGTTCGTGATGGTTTAAAACCAGTTCATCGCCGTATTTTGTATGCGATGAACGAAAGTGGTATTACTCCAAAACGACCTCATGCAAAATCTGCCCGTACTGTTGGTGATGTTATTGGTAAGTATCACCCCCATGGTGATACGGCAGTTTATGACACTATGGTTCGTTTAGCTCAACCATTTTCCATGCGTGTGCCTTTAGTAGATGGTCACGGAAACTTTGGTTCTATCGACGGCGATAGCGCAGCTGCTATGCGTTATACCGAAGCTCGTCTTGATAAACCAGCTATGGAACTCTTGCGTGACTTGGATAAAGAAACCGTAGATTTTCAGCCAAACTATGATGAAAGTTTGGAAGAACCTACCGTTTTACCTGCGCGTTTTCCTAATCTGCTTGTTAATGGTTCTTCAGGTATTGCTGTTGGTATGGCAACAAATATTCCGCCTCATAATCTTGGAGAAACTATTGACGCTACCTGTGTAATGCTTGATAACCCCGATTGCACAACTGAAGACTTAATGAAAGTTCTCCCTGGACCAGATTTTCCAACTGGTGGCATTATCATGGGAAGAAAAGGGATTGTAGATGCTTACGAAACAGGGCGCGGAAGTTTAACTCTTCGCTCAAAATGCCGTATTGATGAAGGTAAGAACGGTAAAAAATCAATCGTAGTTACTGAAATTCCGTATCAAGTAAACAGAACTAATCTTTTAAAGAAAATTGCTGACTTAATTCGCGATAAAAAACTTCCTGAAATTTCAAACGTTCATGACGGTGCAGACCGTCACGGCATCGATATTATTATCGAATTAAAGCAAAATGCAATTCCCCAGGTAGTTCTTAATAAGCTTTACAAACATACTCAATTACAAGTTGGGTTTGGCTGTAATATGCTTGCGCTGGTAAATGGTGTTCCTCGCACCCTTTCGCTCAAAGAAATGCTTCATTACTACATTCTGCATCAAGAAGAAGTAATTGAAAGAAGGACGCGTTACGATCTGGCTAAAGCAGAAGCTCGCGCTCATATTCTTGAAGGTTTTGTTATTGCGCTCGATAATATCGATGAAGTAATCAAGATTATTCGCGCATCAAAAACTGACGCTGAAGCAAAAGAAACATTGATGAGCCGTTTTGCGCTATCTGAAAAACAAAGCGAAGCAATTCTTGAAATGAAGTTGCGTCGTTTAACTGGCTTAGAGCGTGAGAAAATTGAAAACGAACTCAAAGAACTCAAAGAAAAGATTGCCTACTATAAGCAAGTATTGAGTGATGAATCTTTGGTTAAGAAAATCATTAAAGAAGAATTACTTGAGATTAAAGAGAAGTTTAATACTCCTCGTAAGACGAAGATTTCTGATGAAGCTAAAGATTTAGATGTTGAAGATTTAATTGCTGAAGAAGATGTAGCGGTAACAGTTACTAAAGCTGGTTACATTAAGCGTATTCCTGTTGCTACTTATCGCCAGCAAAAGCGTGGTGGAAAAGGTCTGCAAGGGGTAAACCTTAAAGAAAGTGACTTTGTTGAGCATTTATTCATTTCTTCAACGCACGCGTATATGTTGTTCTTCTCTACGCTTGGTAAAGTGTATCGCTTGAAAGTATATGAAATTCCAGAGGCATCTCGTCATGCGCGCGGAACAGCAATTGTTAACCTGTTATCTCTTGAAAAAGGTGAAACCATCTCAGCGGTTATCGCAACAAAAGATTTCCCAGAAGATGAATATCTTATGTTTGCTACCGCGCAAGGTATGGTTAAAAAGACGTCGATGAAGCTTTATGACCGCACTCGTCGCGATGGTTTGATTGCTATCAACCTTAAAGAAAATGACAGCCTTATTGCAGTACGCCGTGTTGCGGCTGATGAAGAAGTTGTTATGGTTTCTTCGGCTGGTAAAGCAATTAAATGGAATGAATCTGAAGTTAGAGCAATGGGACGAGACACTATGGGTGTTCGCGGTATGACCGTAAATACTGATGCCCGCGTTCTAGGAATGGAAATTGCACAACCTGATGCTGATTTATTCGTAATCACCGAACTTGGTTACGGCAAGAGAACTCCTGTTTCTGAATATCCTTCTCATCACCGTGGTGGTCAGGGTGTTTACACTATTACCATGACTACCAAAAAAGGTCTTCTTGCTGCAATGAAAATTGTTAAAGAAGAAGACGAGGTAATGATTATTACCGAAGAAGGAATTATTGTAAGAACTTCTGTTGCTGAGATTTCTCAACTTGGACGTTCAACTCAAGGTGTTCATGTGATGAATGTTGCTGATAAAGATAAAGTTACCGCTGTGGCAGTAACTGAAGCGTCTGAAAAAAAGAAGAAAAAATCAAAAGAGGAAGTTCCTTCTAATCAGATGTCACTTGATGAATAAAAGGTTATTAAAAGTACAGCCAAGATATACGAAATAATCACTAAAACAAACCCACCACTTGGTGGGTTTGTTGTTTTATAAAAGCTTAATTTTCGTTTTCTTTAAAATCATCGGGCGAGAGGGTATCAATAAAGTTATGAAACTGTTCAAGCTCTACCGAGTTAATCTTGTCTGCATCACCTTTAAAGATATAAGGATATGAAGCTTGTTCTAATACTTTTTCTTCCATATAAATTAAGGAATTTTGTCGAAGCGCGAGCGCTATTGCATCACTTGGCCGGGCGTCAATTTGAATTAAACGATTGTAATGGCGGAGAACTATTTTTGAATAAAAAACTTCTCCTTTTACTTTATCAATAACAACATAATCGATATACGCATCTAAATTTGAAATGGTATCTAAGTACAAATCATGAGTGAGAGGTCGAGGTAATTTAACATCTTCAATTGCAAGTCCTATTTGCGCAGCTTCTTGAGAACCAATCCAGATAGGCACAACCCTTCCGTTTTTTGAAAGATTAGCTTCATCACTTGGCTGAAGAACAAGAACTGAAGGTGCTGGATTATGTGATAAGACAAGTGTTTGTAGAGAGACAGGGATTAACACAATACGTCCTCCTAACGCTTGTTAAATTTTATCGTTATCTGCATTTTGTGTTCAAAAATTTTTCAAATAATTTTAAAGTCTTTAAGTAAAAATCAATTTTAAAAAACCGCTGGTAATTAGCCTATTTTTACCATATTTTCACTGCCAGAATTACATTTTAAATTGGTTTACCAACTCGCAAAAATTTCGTATTTAAAGAAAAATAAAAAAAGTCCTTGACCAATTTTTATATCTTTATTATATTATTTGAGCGCGATTTTCGGGCCCATAGCTCAGTTGGTTAGAGCGCACGCCTGATAAGCGTGAGGTCAGCAGTTCAAATCTGCTTGGGCCCACCATGAACGATGATAAACGCTCCATCGTGAGCCGAGTTAGCCGGTGGAGCGTTTATTTATAGAACTCGAAATATCTTAACCAATAGTTAAGATGCGCCGAACGGTCAGCAGAAAATGGTGACCAAGAAACGTGGGGCATTAGCTCAGCTGGGAGAGCGCGGGCTTTGCAAGCCTGAGGTCAGGGGTTCGATCCCCCTATGCTCCACCATGATTTTCCAAGCGAACCTACTGGGTTCGCTTTTTTGTTGCTAGAAGCATTTGAGATGTGATTAGTGATATGAGAAAGGGATAGAAGTATGAAACAAGAAGGTCTTCGCAATGTTGCAATTATTGCTCATGTTGACCACGGAAAAACAACGCTCGTAGATAGACTTCTGCACACTGCGGGTGTTTTTAGAGAGAATCAAGAAGTTGCAGAGCGTATTTTGGATTCCAATGACCAAGAGCGCGAACGCGGTATTACTATTCTTTCGAAAAATATTTCTGTCACCTATAAAGATGTCAAGATAAACGTTATTGACACTCCCGGCCATGCTGACTTTGGCGGAGAAGTTGAACGTGTTTTAAACATGGCCGACGGTGCACTCTTAATTGTTGATGCTTTTGAAGGCCCTATGCCTCAGACACGTTTTGTGCTTCGTCATGCGTTAGAGCTTGGTTTGCGCATTGTTCTTGTGGTTAATAAAATCGACCGCCCTGGTTCTCGTCCTGAAGAAGTAGTGGATGAGGTATTCGATTTGATGGTTGAATTAAATGCAAGCGACGAACAACTTGATTTCCCTATCATCTATTCCAGTGCAATGAACGGATATGCACGTTATAACCCTGATGATGAAAATAACAACATGATTCCGCTTCTGGATACTATTCTCAAAGAGGTGCCTGCACCTGATTGTGAACCAGCTGGACCGGTGGCGTTGCAAATTTGCACCGTGGATCATTCTTCTTTTGTTGGACGTATTGGTGTTGGTCGTTTGTTCTCTGGAACAATGCATAAAAATGAGCAAGTGCTTGTTATTAAAAATGACGGAACGCGCTACAACACAACTATCAAACAAGTATTTACCTTCGAAGAGCTTGGTAAAAAAGAGCAAAAAGAAGTAAACGCGGGCGATATTATTGCTGTTGTTGGTGTAGATGATGCTGATATTGGCGATATGGTAACCAGCCGAGAAACTCCCGTACAACTTGCTCCTATTGAGGTTGAAGAGCCAACTATGGCTGTTGTTTTTGAAGCTTCAACTTCGCCTTTAGTAGGTAGGGAAGGTGAAATTGTTGGTGCGCGTCAGCTCAAAGAACGCCTCTTCCGTGAAGCTGAAAGCAATATCTCTATGAAAATCACTGAAACAGAAGATAAATCTGGCATTGAGGTTGCAGGTCGCGGTTTGTTACACCTTTCTGTTTTGATGGAAACAATGCGCCGTGAAGGTTTTGAATTCCAGGTTGGTCGTCCTCGGGTTCTTATTAAGAAGGATGAAAATGGAAACAAACTTGAGCCTATTGAGGAAGCAACCGTAGATACTCCAAGCGAATATGCTGGTAAGTGTATTGAAGTATTTGGCTCTGCCGGTGGAGAGATGACCGATATGTTCCAGCGTGGCGACCAAACACACCTTGTATTTAAGATTCCTTCTCGTGGAACTATGGGGTTGCGTACAAAGTTACTCAACGTTTCCCGTGGCGAGGCAACAATGTTTCATCACTTTAGTGAGTATGGTCCTTATCGTGGCGAATTTAACGGACGTAAAAACGGATCAATGATTGCTATGGCAACTGAAAAAAGTGTTGCATATGCGCTTGATACTCTACAGCAACGTGGTCGCTTATTTATTGGTCCTGGCGAAGATTGCTATGAAGGTATGATTGTTGGTGAATCTGCCAAAGAGGGCGATATGGTTGTTAATGTTGCAAAAGCTAAACAGCTTGGTAACCAGCGTTCATCAGGAGCAGATAAAGCAATCCAGTTAACTCCTCCGGTTACCTTCACTTTAGAGGAAGCTCTTGAATATATCGAAGACGATGAATTAGTAGAAATTACTCCTCAGAGCATTCGTTTAAGAAAACGTATTCTTTCTTCTGTTCAGCGTAAAAAAGAAGCTAAAAAGTAGAATCTATCAAGCAAAAAATTTAGCTAAAAAAATTAAAGGGTTTAGGGAATGTTCTAAACCCTTTTTTCTTCTCATAAATTAGTCTTGGTGGAAGAAAAGGGGCGCTTTATGTTTCCTAAGTGTGAAGAGCCTGTGATTAATTTTGTATTTAAGTGGGTAAATCGTGCAGATGATAAAGAAAATTTTCGATTGTGTAACAATTACTGAACATAGTTTGGTAACTGGAGGAACACGATGAAAATAAAGTTCTTAGCGAAGATTATTTCTGTCCTAAGTTTATCTATGGCATGTGCTTTAGTGCTTTTTGGATGTGGTGGAACAAATTATGGCTACACCGGTGGCGTAGCAGCAACGGTTAATGGTACGGAAATTAAAGAAGATACCATTACGAAATACATTCAAGATTTCAGAACCAGTTCT
Source organism: bacterium (assembly GCA_963586955.1). Taxonomy (GTDB): domain Bacteria; phylum Actinomycetota; class Coriobacteriia; order Coriobacteriales; family Eggerthellaceae; genus Anaerotardibacter. Next base: position 1,928 of record CAVABR010000087.1, on the reverse strand, counting down.
AATTTGACCAGTAATGATTCATGGGCAAATTGGATGAACACCAATTCTCTTACCCCAACAACCGTACGTGAACAGGTTATTGATTATTACGTAGAGCAAGAACTTACTAAGCAAGCAGCTAACGAGCAGGGTATTTCAATAGATTCTTCGGAAGTTGATACCCAAGTTAATAACATGAAAGCAAATTATTCTGATGATGCAGCTTGGAAAAAAGCGTTAGAGGATGCAGGAACTACTGAAGATCAATATCGTGAATCAGTAGAAACTGGTTTGCTTAAAAAAGCCCTGAAAGAAAAAGTAATTACTGAAGATCAGAAAACTGTTGATGACGCAACACTGCTTTCTGCTTTAAATTCATATTCTTCTACCTTCAACGGAGCAAAACGTTCTTCTCATATTCTTTTCTCTTCAAGTGATGAATCAAAAGCAAAAGAAGTTCTTGAGAAAATTAATTCAGGAGAATTAGATTTTGCAGAAGCTGCTAAACAGTATTCAACCGATACTTCTTCAGCTTCAAATGGTGGCGATGTTGGTTGGGATGCTATTTCCAATTTTGTTTCTCAATATACTTCTGCTTTGAAAGAATTATCTAAAGGACAAGTATCAGGATTGGTAACCAGTGATTATGGAATTCACATCATTAAATGTACCGATGTGTTTAACATTAGTGGTGAAGCAACTTCATTAGATCAATATCCTACCGAGATTGTTAGCTATATGCGCAATCTTCAGCAATCACAAAAGGAATCAAGTGCTTATTCAACCTGGTATTCGGACTATAAGTCAAAGCAAGATATTGTAACGAATGAAATTCCTTCGAACGCTTCTTACAATATTGATATGACTCAGTATCAAACCAGCGATAGCTCAAGCTCCAGCTCTTCGTCAAGTAGCTCAGATAGTTCCTCATCGAGTAGTTCGGATAATTCCTCTTCAAATAGTTCTTCGAACTAAAGAGGCTGATACAAAGTGTTTTTAGTGGGCGCGTTAAGCGCCCGCTTTTTTACTAGGAGATGATTTTATTATGCAACCGGTATTTCAATTGCATGATGCAGTAGTTCGTCGTGAAGGAAAAGCAATTCTTTCAATCGATGATTTCACTCTTAACCAAGGTGAAAATATTGCACTTGTTGGTCCTAATGGTGCAGGAAAATCTACTTTTATCCATTTGCTTACGCGTGAAGTATTTCCGTTGTATAGAGAAAACCCGCCTGTTCTTTTTAAAGGAAAAGAGCGAGCAACGCTAGAGGAAATTAAAAAGTGCCTCGGCATTGTTTCAAGCACTATGCAAGATCAAATCACCGTACATCTTCCTTGTGTTGATGTGGTTTGTGGCGGATTGTTTGGTGCATTAGGTATTCCAAATTATTGTATTGTTACTGACGAATCTAGGGAAAAAGCTTACGAAAGCTTAAAATTTTTAGGCGTTGAGCAATTAGCTGAACGTGATGTGATGACCTTATCTTCAGGGCAGGCGCGTCGCGTATTAATTGCACGCGCTCTTATTCATGATCCTGAGATTCTTGTTTTTGATGAACCTACTACTTCGCTTGATCCTGAGGGAATGTATTATGTTCGCAAAGCTATGCGTGATTTAGTAAATATAGGTAAAACTATTGTTTTAGTGACTCATTATCCTGAAGATATTATTCCTGAGATTAAGCGTGTGGTTATGCTTAAAGAAGGAACTTTATTTGCAGACGGAAACAAGGAAGAGTTGCTTACTAGTAAGAATATGTCTGAACTTTTTAATGTTCCTTTGCGAGTATTAGCACAAGATGGCTATTATTCTCTTGTTAGTGAGTACTAAGTTGTTATATACTACTTCTTCGCATGGAGTGTTAAAAAGCTAAATGCATTTGATGGAGAGCTGTCCGAGCTGGCCGAAGGAGCACGATTGGAAATCGTGTATGCCCCAAAAGGGTATC
>CAVABR010000086.1:0-19569 GCA_963586955.1 bacterium | reverse complement strand
GAAGGGTAATGAAATGAAATACAGAATAAAAATTAGGGTGAAACGTACTCTCAACTTTTTTTCGCAAATTCAGTTTGGAAGGTAGCACTACGCAGTTTAGGTACTTCAAGAACAACTTCTCCAGAGCTTATACTGAGCTTTCTTTTGTAGTGACCACTGCGATACACTTCGCGCTCTGCAGTGCGCTCATATCTTTCTGCGCCGACCATCTCTTCGGCTTCTTCATCAAGAAGCGCGTTGATGGTGTCTTGAACTGTTTTTCTAACAAGTTCTTTTAAATCATTCTTTAGTGAACCCTCATTAACTGTTACGATTGAGTCTGACATGGCTCTGTGCCTCCTTTGGTTTTATTTGGTTGTTAGGTTGTTTCAAATAATACCGAATGCATGGAGTCATGTTTTTTAATTTCTGGATATATTCAATTTTCAATTTGCGAAAGATATTCTACGTTACCGGTTTACTAAATAGTGAAGAGTCGCTATCTGAAAGCGCCACAGCAAGATGAGTTTACTATCTTATCCTGTAACTCAAGTTGTTTAATATCACTGTTATTACAGATATACCTTAACCATAGCAGTAGAAACAAGATATACGTCAGTGGCTCGAGGCATCCTTCGTTTATACCTTTTGTTGCTTCATTGAGTTTAATCTTCTCAAACTTTTCTGCAACAACTTCAGCTTTTGCTACTGATGCTTCAAGTGACTCCTGGGCATGAATTGCTTTGAGTATTTTGATACGAACACACGATTTTGTTTAGGGACTTTACTGAATACATTACGGTAGAAATGAACTGTGCAACGTTGATATTTTGCTTCAGGAAATACCTCTTCTAGCGCACCAATCATGCCTTGGCATTTATCTCCGGTAAGCATTCTGACACCTTTGAGCCCTCGCTCTTTGAGCCATAACAAAAACTCTTTCCAGGACTCTTTTGATTCAGTGAATCCTTCAGCACACCCAATAATTTCTCGATGTCCTTCTTCATTTACGCCGATGGCGACCATAATACTGACATTTTCATAAGAGCCACCCCAACTGCGCTTTAGATAAATTCCATCAACAAAGACGTAGGGGTATTTACCAAAAAGAGGTCTACTGCGCCATTCCTCAACGCTTTTATAAGCTTTTTTGTTGAGGTTAGAGACGGTACTGGCGCTTACGCTAACATGACAGTAGCAGTATTAACATTAGTGTTTAAATAAAAAGAGTATAAAGAGTAAAGTTACAGATAATATAAGTACTGGTTCTTATATTTCATAGTGTCAAGTTGATATTTTTTACTAAACTACCCTTCTTGATATAGTCTAATAATTATTTAATACATACTTCACACCTTCGATATCTCTTAATGACGGCAGTTTAGAAAGTGGAACCACGTAGTTTAGGTACTTCAAGAACAACTTCTCCAGAGCTTATACCAAGCTTTCTTTTGTAGTGACCACTGCGATACGCTTCGCGCTCTGCGAGAAGAATAATCTTATTAGGTCTATATTAAAGAAGAGATGTTCTCCTGATAATTCTGTGATGGAAGGATTATTTTAAAAGAATAAAAAATGAATTCATCCATTATTGTGATTAGTTCAGTGTGATGATCTCAGAATTTTACCGAACGCTTAGCGTTTACCTTGAGTACTATAACAATTGTCGTTCAAAGCAGAAGCTAAGTTGGATGAGCCCGATGCAGTATCATAAGCGCTTAGAATTGGTTGCATAGTTAGTATAAAGAAATATCCACTCTCCCTTACTTCTAGCTTTTAAGAAGAATATTAATAGATAGGTGATTTTAAAAATTATTTCGGTAGCAGTGGGGAATTCATATTTCCTGAGGTAAGTGCAACATTTAGATCTTGAACCGTTTTTCTAACTAGTTCTTTAAAATCATTCTTTAGGTGCTCCTCGTTAACTGTTATGATTGGGTCTGATATGGCTCTATGCTTCCTTTGGTTTTATTTGGTTGTTAGGTTGTTTCAAATAATTTCAACGGCATGGAGTCATGTTTTTTATTTCTGGATATATTTAATTTTCAACTTGAGTGAGAAATTCTCCATTGTCTTTATTATCAGTACTGCTCTGCATATAGAAAACTTTTAAGCGATGTATCAATAAGGTTTTGTAAACTTATTGATACATATTTATAAAACCTATTTTTAAATCTTTACTGACTTAAGTAGTTAAATCGGATATAGATTTATATACACCTGATCCTTATGTAGTTACTAAATTATTTGTCTTTATGTTTCACGTGAAACACTTTTTATATCAATTTCAAAGTGAGAAAAATTAAGATCTTTAAATTTCTTAAATATTTGTTTGTATTTAAAGATAATTTACTACCTCAGGGAAATGTTTATGTTTCACGTGAAACATTTCGGCTATAATTTTTTCAGAATTTTAGAAAGGAGCGTTCGTGGGTTTATTCGGTAGTCGAAAACGCAATAATAAATCGACAGTAAAGACTCCCGTAAACGAACAGCCTCAATCAAAAGAAGTTGCTCCTGATTTTGATCAGCTTAATGAGCAAGCAGAAGTGGTTGAGCGTGAGGTTTTTACTGAAGAGGAAAAAGATAATATTCAAGAAGAGAGTATTATCCAAGAGCAGGAAGTTACTCAAGAAATTGAGGAAGAGGAAGACGAAGATGATGATTCGCCCTCTTATATTCCATTTAGAGAAAAACCTCCCGTTACACACAGTATTGGTCAAACCAAAATCCTTGCAGTAATTAACCAAAAAGGTGGTGTTGGTAAATCAACTACCGCTGTTAATCTTTCTGCAGCGCTTGGCGCTGAAGGAAAAGAAGTCCTTCTTGTAGATTTAGATCCTCAAGGCAATGCAACAAGTGGATATGGTATCGATAAAAGAAGCCTTGATGAATGCGTCTATGATGTTTTACTCGGTGAAACACCGGTAGAAGACGTTATTCTTGCTCATGTAGGAAAAGGTGTTGACGTACTTCCTTCAACAATTAATCTTGCAGGTGCAGAAGTTGAGCTAGTAAACGAAATGGCTCGTGAAAATCGTCTTAAAAGCGCACTCGGTAGTTTAAGAGGGCGCTATGATTATATCTTAATTGATTGTCCTCCTTCACTTGGTTTACTTACTATTAATGCTCTTGTCGCTTCAGATAAACTCCTTGTTCCTATTCAGTGCGAATTCTACGCTTTGGAAGGTGTGACAAAACTTCTTGATTCAATGAAACGTGTCAAAAGTATGCTAAATCCAAGCCTTGATATATTTGGAATCGTTCTTACTATGTATGACGCACGTACGAATCTTGCCAATCAAGTTGTAGATGAAGTCCGCTCATTTTTCGGTTCACAGGTGTTTGAAACCGTTATTCCTCGTTCAGTCAAACTATCTGAAGCTCCAAGCTATGGACAACCAGTAATTGATTACGCTCCAGACAATAAAGGAACTAAAGCTTATATTGATCTTGCCAAAGAGGTGATTTCTCGTGGCTAAACAAAAGAGTGGCCTTGGTAGAGGCCTTAATGCACTTTTTAGTGAGTCAGATAATACGTCTAACGAAAAAAAAGCATCAACTAATGAATCAGTGAAGCCAGTACAATCTAATACTGATTCCACTCCAAGTTCTGTTACCCCTGTGGTATCGCCGGTGGCTCCTACTCCCTCTAAACCTACTCAGGAAGTTAAAAAGACACTTTCCGGTGAACTAAAAAAGCAGAAAGAACAAGTAAGGGAAAAGAAATCTCCTTCCAGTATTTATTTTTCAGAAGACGATGTAGAGAATGCTCGAGTTGTTGAACGAGAGGTACGTAAAACACCTACCGTAAGGACAACCCCTGAGCAAAAAAGAAAAACTGCAGAAATTCATGCAGAGCAAAACAAACCTAAACCAGTTATTACACAAGAGCCTCCTCAAAGTAATAAGCCGGTAGAAGTAGTAAAACCTGAAAAGAAGGATGAAAAGGGTAGTGTTGGAGAAGTTGAGCTTACTAAGGTTCAACCAAATCCTGATCAACCTCGTACCCACTTCAAACCTGAAGAGATAGAAGAGTTAGCTAACTCTATTAAAAAAGAGGGTCTTCTTCAGCCTATTCTTGTGACTAAAATGGGTGATCATTACCAAATTATTGCCGGTGAGCGTCGTTGGCAGGCTTGCAAGAGTCTTGGTATGAAGACTATTCCTGTTCGCTTCTGGGCTGCTGATAACGATAAAGCTCTTGAACTTGCACTTATTGAGAATATTCAGCGTTCAGACTTAAATCCCATTGAAGAGGCGTACGGTTATAAACGTCTTATGGAACGAAAAGGCATGACGCAGTCGGAAGTTGCACAGACTGTTTCAAAAGGACGTTCAACTATTGCAAATGCTTTAAGGCTTCTTGATCTTCCCGAAGAAGCGCAACAACTTCTTTTCGAAGAAAAGATTTCTGCTGGACATGCACGTGCGATTCTTTCTATTCCTTCACCAGAAGGTAGAAAAACACTCACTAATAAACTTGTTAACGAAAAGCTAAGTGTTAGGGAAACCGAATCGATTGCGCGTTTGTTAGCAGGTAAAGAGAAAAGTAAAGCAGAAGGCACTGCAAAACGCACTCCTACACCTCCAAGCTTTAAAAAAGCTGCGCGTAGTCTTTCAAAATTCCTTTCAGCTCCGGTACGCGTGAAAACAGTGCAAGGGAAAAACAAGATTGAAATCCAATTCCAGGATGAGGAAGAATTGGAGCGTATTTTGAATGCGATTGCAGAAAAGGAATAAATAAAACTGTTAAGAGATTAATAGAGGATCCATCGGATCCTCTATTTGTTTTATAAAAGAATATTTACTTTAAAGTCATATGCTGTTTTTATTTTTATTCAGACAAGAAAGTTAGAAGTTGAATTTATTTAGTTTTGCTAATTTGAACTTATAATTCGCTTTTATCGTGGTTTAAACAAGAAAGAAAACCCTAGTTACGCGCAAGCTTGTTTTTCAACTGTCCACAAGCGCCATCAATGTCTGATCCTCTTGAGTTGCGAACTGTTGTTTCCTTGTGAATGGCAGACAACGAATCAACCCAGTGCTTCTGTGTAGCTTTAGAACTTGGCTGAAAACGTGAATGATCAACGCTATTTAAGGGAATCAGGTTAATGTGACACAGTAAATCTGTACAAAAAGCTTTAAGCGCTTCCAGATTTTCTTCAGTATCAGTTATTCCCTTGATAAGCATATATTCAAGTGAGACACGTCTTCCCGTTTTAGCTACATAGCCAAGGAGCGCTTCTTTTAATTGCACAAGTGGAAGTGAAGCACACCGGGGCATAAGCTCATCACGGGTTTGTTGAATTGCTGAATGAAGTGATACCGCTAAGGTGAACTGTTCTTTTTCGCAAGAGAGCTTTTCTATGCCAGATATAATCCCACACGTAGAAATTGTGATGTGGCGCGCGCCAATTTCGAATCCATTTTTTGCATTCAAAAAGTGCAGTGCTTCCATAACGGCATCGTAGTTTTGGAACGGTTCTCCTTGCCCCATAGAGACAACATGAGAAACGCGCGTTTGGAAATCTTTTTGCACAATTAAGATTTGACTCAACATTTCCCCTGATGAGAGGTTACGTTTCAGTCCTTCAGTTCCTGTTGCGCAAAAAGCACACTCCATGGCACATCCTGCTTGGGTGGAAAAACAGACACTGAGTGATTTCCCTGAAGGCATACCAACCGTTTCAACACGAGCGCCATCTTGAAATTCGATAACATACTTACGTGTTTTATCTTTTGAAATTTGCTTATCGATAATTTTAGGTGGATAAAGAGGTGCCTCAACCTTAAGAGTTTCTCTAAACGCCTTAGGGAGGTTTGTCATTTCATCATAGGAAGAAACACCCATGAGGTAGAGCCAATGGATTAATTGTTTCACGCGAAACACTGGCTGAGAACACGCTTTACTAAGTGCGGTGAGCTCATCAAATGAATATGACAAAATATCTTTTTTCATACTGACATTATAAGCAGGTAATTCCCGAGCGCGGAATCTTTTAACTGTTAAAGACAAAACAAAAAGGATATAACGTCCATTTTGTTATACTTACCAAAGAATTTACGACAAGATTAAGGCAGAATATATGGCTTACTCAGGAGACCCAACTCAAACAAAAGTTGTTTTAATTGCAGGGGGTAAAAGTGGCGAACGCGATATTTCGCTCGCTTCTGGCGATGGCGCTTATCAAGCTCTTTGCGAAGCAGGATTTATTGTTGAGCGGGTTGATCCTGCGGAAAAACAAGACCTCATAAAGCTTGTTTCTCAAGAATATGATGTTGCCTTTTTAGCTTTACATGGCAAATATGGCGAAGACGGAACTATGCAGGGCATGCTCGAGATTTTAGGAATTCCTTATATTGGCCCTGGCGTTTGGTCAAGCGCAACAGCAATGGATAAAGCAAAAGCAAAGGTATATTACGATCGTTGCAATATACCAACTCCGTCTTCGTTCACTCTTTTTAGTAAGGATGAAAAATCGGCTAAAGAAATTGCGCAAGAAGTTGGAACTGACTGCGTAATTAAAGCAGCAACTGAAGGAAGTGCTTTAGGTGTATATATTTGTCATAGCTTAGAAGATATACAAAATGCCCTGGAGCAGGTCTTTACTATTGATAAAAAAGCTCTGGTTGAAAAGTTTGTATCAGGTAACGAATACACCGTTGCAGTTATTGGTAACGAAGACGCCAAGGCGCTCCCTGTTATTAAGATCGTGCCGGTAAATGAATTTTATGATTTTGAATCTAAATATGCCGAAGGTGGCTCACAACATATTTGTCCTGCACCTTTGTCCGAAGAAGATACGGCGAAAGCACAAGGTTTAGCGGTAGCGGCTCACAAGGCGCTCGAATGTAGAGGGGTATCGCGCACCGACCTTATTCAAGACGCCTCAGGACAATTTTGGGTTTTGGAGACAAATACCATTCCAGGAATGACAGCAACATCGCTTTTGCCTGACGCGGCAAGGGTTGCGGGTATCACGTTCCCAGAATTATGCACGCAGTTGATTGAACTGGCTTTAGCTGAGTAGTTACGATAGGCGAGATACAAGGGTCAAGATGCAAGTTGATAGAACTTGCTCTAACCGAGTAATACCTCCGTAATAAACGAAGCGAAGGGTAAAGATGTAATTTAATCGAACTAGCCCTGACGAATAAAATTTTCCCGGAACACGAAGGAAAAAATACAAGTTGATTAGCTTGCTCTAACTAAATAGCCTCGCTAGAAAGCTAAAAACAAAAGCGCTCTTTTATAGAAAAATCAAAAGTAGTCTCAAAAGAACTTATATGTAAGCGCGCACAATCAATGTTTTGGGTTACAGGGAATAAATAATAAGGATGTCCCGTTTGTGGGTTAATTGAAACTATACACTGATTGCGCGCTAAGTCTTAAGTACCCTAGAAAACCCCACAGGAATGGATACCGAACACAATCAAGGCAACAACAGCAAGAATAAAGGCCCAGCTTGCTACCATGCAACCTTTATTTCCCTTGCGCGCCTGATCAACTAAGCGTTCGGTACCTGAGCGTTCGGTTTTTACGAAGGCTGTTCCTTTTTTCTTTTCCGGGAGCGGATAACGAGCCGTAGGGAACCAATTTCCCTTAGTTTTGACAATTTCTTCTAATGATTTTGGTCCAATCTTAAGATCTCCACGAATACCGTTTCCTAATTTTTTAGCAAACTGAGCAATGAATGGTTCAAACGCATCTTCGTATGCGGGATCATAGGAAATGATGGCAATTTCTCCCCAGTAATAGCCTGGCTTGGGGTCCTCAGAATAAGCAACTAGGGCAAGCAAAGCAGTAGTTTTCCATCCTCTTGCTTCGCAAATATCCAGTTCAGAGGCTACTTCTTCATCAATGGTGCCCATTCGTTTATCAAAAGGATTAACCAAATAGGCAATGCGTTTTCCTTCTGAATAATCCATTTCAATATGAAAAGAATCTCCAATAACGTTATCGGGTCCCAAAAAATCTGCAGCGTTACGTTTGTCTGGCGTGGTAAAACGTGCGTATGTTCCATAAAAACCAATAGAAGACATGTTTTCTCCTCGAACTGTCAACCGGTGCCTGTTCACATATCTATTTAATGATAATCTTACCTGTATGGATAATAAAAATGTGACCAAAGTGTCAAAACTCGAAACATATATTTTAGAAAACACGCCTTCTCGTATTCATGAACGCTACCATGGCTTAGCCGAATATGCAGATCAGCACTCGTTTGGCATTCTTGATGAAGATGTGGTTGTTCTTGATACGGAAACAACCGGTTTTTCGTTTAACCACGACGAGCTCATTCAGATTGCGGCCGCGCGTATGTGTAATGGCGTCATTACCGAATGGTATGTGACATTCGTCAACCCCGGCAAGCCCATCCCTGATGAAGTTGCTCACCTCACCGACATTCATGACGAAGATGTTGCCGGAGCTCCTTCTCCTGATGAGGCGCTAGCCAAGCTGGTTGAATTCGTGGGTGACTCATACGTGGTTGCACATAATGCGAATTTTGATCGCACTTTTACCACGAAGCGCGCAAGTGGCGAATCGCTCAAAACAAACATCTGGGTTGATTCGCTTGATTTGGCTCGCATCGCCCTGCCACGCATGAATTCTCATCGTTTGCTTGACTTGGTGCGCGCCTTTGGAGGCCCTGATTCAACGCACCGCGCAGACGAAGACGTTGCTGCAACATGTTTGGTTTATCGCATTCTTCTTGCTGCAGTGGATAATATGCCGGAAGACCTAGTGGCACATATTGCTGACATGACCACGATCGAAAAATGGAATACCGCGTTTGTTTTTAAGACTCTTGCTAAAAAAGATGCGCCTACCTATAACTTCAGGGCTTCGCGAAGAGCACAAGTGAGTTCCGTTTCTGAAGGAATTCGCAAAGATGTGTTCAAGCCTCTTGATGGAGCAGAAGATCTAGACACATCAGAGATGAGTGACGAAGAATTTTTTGACGCACTTAATTCGCTTAAATTTGCAACTGATGAAGAAATAGAAGAAGCCTTTTCCAAAACTGGTGCTGTTGGCCGGTGTTATAAAGACTATGAACCGCGCGAAGAGCAGAAAACCATGGCGCTTGCGGTCAACAGAGCAATTTCGCGCTCTGAAAACTTAGCCGTGGAAGCGGGAACAGGCGTTGGTAAGTCGATGGCCTATTTAGTGCCACTTGTTTTAGCGGCGCAGAAAAATAAGATAACCGTTGGCGTTGCAACGAAGACCAATACGCTTCTTGACCAGCTAGTCAATAAAGAGTTACCGCTTTTGAAGAAGCAGTATGGGCTAACCTATGCTCCTCTTAAGGGTTTTACGCACTACCCGTGTAATAGAAAGATTGAGCGCATTGTTTCTGCAGGTCCTCAGATTATTATGTATAGGGATCAAGAAAAGAACCAAGCTCCGGCGCTCGCAAGCCTGCTTTCCTTCATTGATCAGACCGATTTCGATGACATGGACGGCTTAAAGCTTGATTATCAGGCGCTTCCGCGCTACAGCATTACTTCTAAAAGTTCAGAATGTCTCCGTCGCAAATGCCCCTTTTTTGGAAGGTCTTGTTTTGTTCATGGTGCGCGTGAACAGGCACAACGGTGTGATGTGGTGGTTACTAACCATAGTCTTTTGTTCTGGGATGTTCGGTTTGAAGGAGGGCTTCTGCCTCCAATTCGCTATTGGGTGGTTGATGAGGCTCATGGCGCAGAAAGCGAAGCGCGCCGAGCATTTTCCACTACGGTTTCATCGACAAATATCCAAGATATTGCACGCAGGATCACTTCTGATTCAGCGCGTACCAATGTATTTTTGCGCGCAGAACGAGCCATTGATGTTTCAGGAGAAGCAAAAAAGCTGTTTGAAGCTTTGATGAAAAAGGCTCAGGTAGCAGCAGGAGCATTCGGAATTGCCGCCGAAGAATTTTGCCTATCAGCAAAAGATCTTCTGTTCTTTGACGAACGAAGCAAGAAGAATTCATACGAATATTTTGACCTCTGGCTCAATGACGACATTAGGGCTAGCGAGGTTTTTGCCGGAGTAAAATCTGCAGCAAAAAGTCTCTATGACACACTCGAAAAAACAATAGCTACTTCCCGCGATATTGTTGCCTTTTTAGAGTCAATAGACGTCACGTCTTCTGAACAAAGAGAAATTGCACTGGTGGCTCTTGAGCTTAAAGAGCTCTATGAAGCCTTGGAGACAATTTTCTTTACAAATGCAACAAATAAGGTACATTCAGTCAAGCTCAGCAGAACGAAAAATCGCCTGAATGAAGTCTTTACTGCGCAACCTCTTGACCTAGGTCAGAATTTTAACGAAACGCTTTATCAAGAAACCAAAAGCGTTATTTATACATCGGCAACGCTTTCTGTGGATGGAACATTTGATTCGTTCGAAAATGCGGTTGGGCTTAATCAAAGCGAAGAATCATGCGCCTCTACCCTCGCACTTGATTCAAGTTATGATTTTGATTCCCATATGAAGATCTATATTCCGTCTGATATGCCCGAACCATCAGATCCAAGCTACTTAGAATCTCTGCAAGAATTTTTGGTTGGTCTCCATTTGGCGCAACAAGGGTCACTTTTAACCCTTTTCACTAATCGTAGAGAGATGGAAAAAAGCTTTGATGTTGTTAATCCTCAAATGAAAAAGGCAAACCTTCGCCTTGTTTGTCAAAAATGGGGAGTGTCAATTAAAGGTCTTCGCGATGACTTTTTAAAAGATAAGCACCTAAGCCTGTTTGCATTAAAGAGTTTCTGGGAAGGCTTCGATGCTCCTGGTTCCACCTTGCGCGGTGTGGTAATTCCTAAGCTTCCGTTTGGGTTACCAACCGATCCGCTTTCCTGTGAGCGAAAAGTGCATGACGACAGAGCGTGGAACCATTATTCTCTTCCTGCAGCGGTAATTGATGTAAAGCAGGCGGTTGGGCGTCTTATCAGAACGGCCACCGATGAAGGTATTGTGGTATTGGCCGACACAAGACTCATAAGCAAGTTTTACGGAAAGAAGTTTTTGAATTCGCTCCCAAGTAAATCAATTTCAATCATGCCGGGCAAAGACATTATTGAAGAGGTAAAAGCTAACTATTCTGATGAATAAAAAAGAGAACAAAAAACGCCCAAAACGTTTAAAAGAAAGCGAAACTGAATCGCTTCATTTAAGCGAATTTTCACAGGGGAAGCCTTTCGAGGTTTCCCTCAATGTTCTTGAAAACAAATCGCTTGAGCAAAATCAGAAAAGGCCATCTCTCTTCAAGCGTCTTTTTACGAAGGATAGAGGTAGCGCTCAGGGTTTGCCCGATACGCCGTATGTTTCTGAACCAGGCGAGACGTCAGCCCAAGCAACGGGTGGGATCAAGCTTAAAAAAACAAGCGAAGGCTCAGGCGAAACTAAACCCGAACCTGCTTCGCTAGCGGGCACGATAGGGTCTGAACTCACCCTTCCCAAAGAAAAAAGAGGCAAAACCAAAAAACTTTCAGCGTCTTTGTATAAGCATCGAAAGACGGCCTCCGAGTCTCTTAACGAAAAGAGCACTGAAAAACGTTCGGGTGACATCAAGACATCCGTTAAACAAAAGAGCGCTGAAAAACGCTCGGTTGACATCAAGACTTCTTCCAAACAGAAGAGTGCTGAAAAGCCGGCTGATGACAAGGAACTTTTCAAGCAAAAGAGCGACGAAAAACATTTGGCCGATGATAAGCCTCGCAAGGCATCCGTTAAACAAAAGAGCGCCGAGGAAAAACAGGCAGCGCGCAAAAGAACAAAAAAGATAATAAAAATAGCCTTAATAGTAGTCGCAGTGCTTGCTTTGGTGGCGCTTGCTATAGCGGGCGGATCGTATCTTTATAAAGAGTATGAAAAACAGCAATCAAACGTTGAACTTTTGAAAAAATCCTTCAGCTATCTGGAGGAAAGCGACAGCACGCTTGTTGATATCGATTCGTTTTTCCAGGAAAAATTCAACGATTCAACCGTAGCCCAGGCAGAAGAGCTACTAGAAAAAATACCTGACGCGCAGAAAAATATAGACTCGGCGCAGTATTACGCAGACTTAGCCAACGAAGGCCTAAATGAAACAAGTAAAGACAAAGAGGCGGCGGAATGTGCACTCAACAGCATTGTTGCGCGTGAAACAATGCTTTCCGTTTCGAAAGAACGCCTTCAAGAAGACATTTCTGCTAAAAAAGCGATGGACGTAATGGACAAAGCGCAAACAACTATTAATGAGGCAAATTCACTTCTTGCACAATCAGCAAAAGTTATAGCGAACACCACAACGGAGAATGTTAATTCGTCTACGCAATACACCACTTCAGCTAGAGGATTGTATGAAAAAGCGCTCGAGCAGTTGCAAGAAGTTCCTCAAGCATATTCCAAGGTTGATGTTCAGTCTCTAAACGAATACGCCTCCAAAAAGATAGAGGCATGCGATGCAGCGCTTGCTTCTAACGCGGCAATTTTGATTCAAGACAAAGAAGTAGCCGAAGAAAACAATGCAAAATATAACGAAGCTGACGCCGAAGCGGTAGCCATAGCAGAAAAGCTTCCGCGTTCGTTTAATCAGCTGGTGATCAGTGCGTATCAATCGGCCATTAAGCCTCTTGCAGAAAAATATGACACTGCCCGCTCAGAGGTAAGCGTTAATGATTCAACACTGAGGAAATACTTGAACACCGAAACCGCGTCGTAAGATTGCGCTCTTGTGGTTGCAAAATATCCAAAAGGTTAAATCTTGGGTTGAATCCCTAGGGCATAGTAGGGATTTTGTGTCTATCGTTTTTGCGTAAAAATATAAATGTCGTATACTTTAGCCTAACTGTATAAAAACAATTTAACTTCTTATGAAAGGGCGATAAATGGCAACAATCGTAGAAGACGTCGCTCAGCTCTCAGAAAACATTGGTCCCCGTCCTGCGGGCACAGAAGAAGAACAGCAGGCAGCACTTTATATTGCTGATGAATTTCAGAAAAGCGCAGGCTTTTCTACCGTCATAGAAGACTTTAACTGCCTCGCCCATGGAAAATTAGTTAGAACAATTTGTTTCGCCGTTGGATTTTTAATGGCGCTTCTTCCCTTGTTCTTGCCTGTTATTGCTATACCGGCTTGTATTCTAGGTATTGCTGCAGCGGTAGTATATGTACTTGAACTCAGAGGAAAAGAAATTCTATCGCGCCTTTTCCATTCCGGGGTAAGTCAAAATGTTGTTGCAAAATATCAACCTGCGGGAAAGCAAAACAACGCGCGTTCTCGCAAAATTGTTCTTGTGGCAAATTACGACAGCGCCAAAATAGACAAAAAATTCCAAATGCCGATAGCTCCCTATTTAGGGAAAATTCGCATGGCTGTTTTAATTGGTTTGATTGCAGCACCTCTTATTCTGCTTATCAAGACCGTATTTTTCCTTAACGCTACGGGTGGAATTGTTGTTTTCTTCAATATTCTCATAATCATTTGTTTGATTTTGATGGCCTTGCCTCTTATAGATTTAGCTCTTGAAAGAACGTCTGGATATGCCCCCGCGGCAAACAATAATGCTACTGGTGTTGGCGTTCTTCTTGAAACGGCACGCACTATAGGAAATGGCATGGTAAGCCCCGAAGAGCTGGAGGCTCGTGCGGAAGAAGAGGGTGCCGTCGTTCACGGCCAAGACGCAGCACGCGAAAGTGGTGTTATTCCTGAGGGCGTTGAAGTTGAATACGAAGCTCAAGAGTCAAACGTCTCTCCTGAAGAATCTCTTATGGCAGCAAAAGCCGCTATTGCTGCACTTACGGGAAAACCCGTTGCCGATAAAGTTCCCGTAACTGATATTTCTTCCAAATTGGTACAAGTTGGTGAACCTGCTAATGCAAAATCGGCAGGCGTCCATTTTGAAGTTGATGAAACAGTTGGAAAAACTCCGGCTCGTGTTTCACGTCAAACATCGCCTCGTGCGCTAGTTGAGGAACGAGAAGAACTCGAACGCGAAGCTGCGGAAAGAGCTCAGAATCAAGAGGCTTATTCTGCTCAGGGTAATGCTCAGGCATCAGCTTCGCCTTCTGGTCAAGCGGTATCCGCTTCAGCACCGGGTGCTGGCCAGGCAGGAGCACAACCAGTTGCTCAATCTTCTGTTGAAGCACCTGAGCCAGAAAAACAATCATTTACGCGTGAGACGCCTCAAGCGTTGCGTTCGGGCGAAACAGGCATGCCTGCCAAAGTGGATAAAACCCCTGCATGGGCCAAGAGCGCTCAGGCAAAAGCTCATGCTAACAAGCCTGAACTTAATACCAATACGAAAGTATCTCGTTCAAGGTTTGCAGATACTGTTGCTGCTCAGATGACTGAAGCTCAGATTGAAGCAAACAACGCGTTTATTGCGGCAGAAGCGCAGAAAGAGCATGATCAGGCAGTTGCTCAAGAGGAAGTTCAAGAGCAAAAGCCAATGACCGAATTAGAAGCTCGTCTTGCAGCGCTTCATTCTGAAATAGCCGCAACGCCCGCCCCTCATTTTTCCGAAGAAACTAAATCGGCAGTGAGCCAGATGGGCGGAGCGCAAGATCAGCCTGTGGCTGTGCAACAACCTGTTACTAGTGTTGCTAGTATGCAAGAGCCAGTGGTTGTGCAACAACAATCGGCTCCGGCGGCGATGCAACAGCCCGCTATGGTGGCGCAACAGTCTGCGCCCGCGGTTGCTCCTCAACAGTCTGCCACTGTGGCACAAGAGCAACCGGTAGCTCAACAGCGTGAGCCAGAACCTGTTGCACCCGTGCAAAGTAGCGCGCAACCAGCACAGCAACCAGTGCAACCTGTGCAACCAGTTCAGTCCGCTCAGCCGGCACAACCAGCACAGCCAGTTCAGCCAGCAATATCTGCTTCGGCGACCGCGCCTCAACCGGCAATAGCTTCAGCTCCAGTTCAGGCACAGCAGGTAGAGCCTGCGCAAGGAACACCAAAAGTGGCAACCCCTGCTCCGGTAGCTTCAGCACCAAAAGCATCAGCTTCTGCTCCAGCAACTTCAGCAACTCCTGTAGCTCGCGTTGAAAAACAAAGCAAACCTGCTCCTGCTAAGTCTGCTGTTCCCGTTCGGTCAGCCAAGTCTGTTCAATCCGCTCCTGCTCAGCCAGTCGCCGATCCTGCACAATCAGCCCAGGAAGCTCAATCAGTCCAACCTGCTCCAAGCAATGGTGCCAGCAGTGTTACCAGCAATGTAGCTCCAGAAAAAGAGCCAGCTAAAAAAGCAACCGAGAAACCTGTTGTTGTATCGGTGACAAAGACAGAACAAAAAGAGCACAACAATGTTTCTGCTCCTTCTACGGCAACAGCATTGTCTTCGACCGCGCGTTCCGGTTCGGCAAAATCATTGGGTGCCGTAACGAAAAAGGAACCGGTGGTTTCTGAGACTGCTAAGGCTACGGCTGAACCGTTCAAGTCCGCCAATAACGCTGAGGTAAAACCTGCAGAATCTGCCAAAAATGCTACGGCCGAATCTGCCGAAACCAAGAAGGCTTCTAAACCAGAAAGAATAACTGTTGAAGCAGAAATTGATGACGTAGCTTCAGAACCAGTAAAAGCCATCGCTCAATCTAGCGTTGCTCCAAAACCTGCACGGGGAACCATTGAAGCAAAACTTCCTTTGGCTTCCGATGAAGAAAAAACTACTGCAGGAAAAACTCAGGCAATTGCTCCAATTGATGTTTCAAAGCTCTTTAATAAAGATGAAGGCGAAGCTCAAAACAAACCAGTGGCAAAAGCCACTTCTTCTGCACCGGTAGCGCCAGTACAAGAGAAATCTGCTTCACAGAGCAACGTTTCCGCCTCTGCACCAGCATCAAAGAGCGAACCTGCCCAACCTGCACAAACCCCAGGTGGTTTCCAGCCAGCTCAGGCAAGTACGTCGCAGTCCGCACAAGGAGCGCAAACGCAACAGGCGCATCCCTCACAGTCTGTGCCACAACCCGCCCAGCCAGTAAAACCAGCGCAACCTGTACAAGCAACGCCACAAGCACAACAGGCTCAACCAGCACAACCTGCGGATGCTCCCGTGGCTTCGCCTATTTTAGGAATGGAATCAATTCCTTCTATTTCCGGACCACTAGACAAAACAGACAACAATTCATCATCCGCCCAATCTGAACGACAGGTCATCGTTCTTCCTGAAGTTGTATCTTCTGTCGTGACAAGCGGAGACGCGGGCAAACAGCGCGCCCCTATGGCAGAAACAAACGAATCAACGCGTTCGGGAGCTAAGGCACTTCTTTCCAACATGCTTCCTCGTATTGATGAAAGTGGCAATCCAGTTTCTTCGGAATCAAAATCCACCGACACGTTCGGCCTCAATCTTCCACCCTTGGGTGAAAGTGCAGAAGTTGAGCACAATACAGTTTCTCCAACCGGGTCGTTCTCAACCGTTGGCGGAACGGGCGCCTTTGCGCCGGTAGGCGATGAACTTGTTGCCGATGTTGCTCCTGAAGAAATATATATTGACGACGCTGACGATTCAGCATACGAACAAGAATTCACTCAGACAGGAGCCTTTGCAGGACCAGGATATGTTGACATGCCTACTTCTCGTGCTGGTCGTTTGTTCGGTAAATTCCGCTCAAAGAAAAAGAAGAAAAAGAATAACAAAGCAGAATCTTCAATGAGTGAATGGATTGAAGCTGACGAAAATTACAACGCACAAAGTGTTGGAAAAGCACGCGGTAGCTGGGATAGCTTCCGCGAAGATGACGGTTTTGATGATTCGTATGCAGAGGGCGAATTCGTTGACGATGGCTATCAAAGTAACGACCAAAACAATCCTCGTGGTTGGAACGGCGGTGCGTTCTCTTTGAAGCGTCTTCGTATAGGTAATGCCAAAAAAGACAACATTGAAGAACCAGCCGATGATCTCTTTGATGAGGAATATATTGATCCTGATGAAGGGTATGCGGATCCAACAGAAAGAGTTGTTGAACCGGTTAGTGCTGATGGTGTTGCTGGGGTAGTACCTTTAACGGGTCAGCCCCAAGGACAAGGCGCTATGGATGATGAGTTCAAGAAATTAAGAGAATTCCGTTATCCAGGACTTGATACTGAAATTTGGTTTGTTGCTCTGGGTGCTGAACATGCAGGTCATTCAGGTATGCAGGCATTGATGGCTGAACATGCTGATGAGCTCAAAGGTGCAATCATTATCAATTTGGAAGCGCTGGGTGCTGGAGATCTTACGTTCATTGAACGCGAAGGTTTCTTTAAGCCCAAAGTGGTTACTTCTCGCGTGAAGCGTTTCTTGAATAACGCTACGCAGAAAACCGGCATTAGATATTCCGTTGCTAGCATGGATAGCCGAGACACGGCGTCGCAGTACGCTATGACTCATGGCCTTCAGGCATTTACGCTTATGGGAATGGAAAACAACCAAGCAGCGCTTTATGGAAGCCCCGACGATAGCATCGATAATATTGATGAAGAAGTATTGAAAGAAAATACCTCCTTTATTATGGGGATTTTGAAAAGCATTTAAACCATTAGTTACTTCACCTGCTAAAACGTTCATGGTAGGATACAATGAGTAAGCTGTTTGGACGGGAGTGTTAATTCCCTTAGTCTATAGAGGAAAGAGGTAATAATGGCAGTTGTTGCTTATTGCGTAAAGTGCAAGGAAAAGAAGGAAATGGTTGATCCTAAAGAGGGTGTAACTAAGAACGGTCGCATTATCACCAAAGGCACTTGCCCAGACTGTGGTACCAAAATGTCTCTCATTGGTGGCGTAAAGAAATAAAGTACTTTTAAAAAGTAGTTTGTATCAAAGGGCTCTTCGGAGCCTTTTCTTTTTGTGTGGGGGGGCGCCAGGTTTGTCGCGAATTTTCCTCTATATAGCTATAAGTTCGAATTTTCGCCAAAATTGGCGATTATTCGTATGAATAAAAACCAAATCTGGTTATTATTTGGACGAATAAGCTTAAGAAAGCGAACAATAAGCCGACAAAGAGGCCGATTAACCAAAATTGAGAGGTTGTGAAAAGAATGCTCACTACGCCAAAAGGACTCCGGATGCATATTGGCATTTTCGGCAGAAGAAACGTGGGTAAATCGAGCATTCTCAACGCTATAACAAATCAGGAAACAAGCATTGTTTCAGAAGTTGCTGGCACTACTACTGACCCGGTGGACAAAGCAATGGAGCTGTTGCCACTAGGCCCGGTGTTGTTTATAGACACCGCGGGCATTGATGATGATCAGGCGTTAGTGGGAAAACTTCGCGCTGAAAAAACGCACCAGGTTTTTAATAGATGCGATTTAGCGTTGGTTGTTTGTGAGCCAAAAACATGGACAAGCTTTGAAACAGGTGTGGTAAAAGAACTGACGCAACGAAACATTCCGCTCATCTTGGTTTTTAACAAGATGGATGTATGGCCGGGGGTTTCAAAAGAGGAATGCTTGGAAGCAATTCCGGCAGAATTCCGCGAACTGCCCTCCCTATGTATGTGCGCGCAAGCTGAAGTTGCATGCAAGCAAGCGAAAAATGCGAGCGTACAAGCTGGAGGTTCAAGTATACAAGCGAAAGGTGCGAGTGCAAAGACTGAAGACGCGGGAGCACAAATTGGAGACATCCAACGCGAAGAACTCTATCAATCAAGTATCCGAGCACTGCGCGAAGCCATCCTAGAACATGCGCCAGCCGAATTCATCGAAGATCCTGTAATTGTGGGTGACATCGTTCCTTCAGGGTCAACCGTAATTTTGGTTGTTCCCATAGACAAAGAGGCGCCAAAGGGTAGGCTCATTCTTCCGCAAGTTCAAGTGATCAGGGATTTGCTTGATACTGGCAACCATGCGTATGTGGTGCAGGCTCCTGAATTGGAATCTGCGCTCAACAACTTAAAAGAACCGCCCGCGCTGGTGATAACAGATTCGCAAGCTTTTGGGGAGGTTTCAAAAATTGTTCCCGAAAGCATTCCACTGACGGGCTTTTCTGTTTTGTTTTCGAGGTTCAAGGGGGATCTAAAAGCGCAAGCTCAAGGCATCAAGGCGCTTGCCAATCTTAAAGAAACCTCAAAAGTGCTTATTGCAGAAGCATGCACGCATCACCCCATAGAAGAAGATATTGGAACGGTGAAGATTCCCAAGCTCCTTCGCAAAAAATTTGGCGATGCGCTTGTAATTGATCATGCGCGCGGTAACACGTTTCCTAACAATTTGGCCGAATATGACTTGGTAATTCATTGTGGCGGATGCATGTTTAATCGCCGAAGGATGCTTTCAAGAATTCATGCCTGCGTTTCAGAAGGTGTGCCTATCACTAACTATGGTTTGGTGTTGGCTTATTTCAATGGTGTGTTCGAACGATCCATCCAGGTGTTCCCTGAACTCAACTAGTGAAGGTAATTAGCGCTTAAAAAGCGACAAAGATACTGAATAAACTAAGGGTGCAAGAGCCAAGAGCGACGAGCGCCAAGAATAGCGAATGCGCTAAAGCTATCGGAACAATCAAGAACGCTGAGGATAGAAAACAGCTGGGAAACCACGAACTCTAAAGATCTAAAGTAGCTGAAGTGACCAAGGGCTTTAAATTGAATTTGTAAACTAAACAGGCGTCCAGTTTGCTTTTGCAGTGTCCAGACCA
>CAVABR010000085.1:0-26720 GCA_963586955.1 bacterium | reverse complement strand
ATATAAATATAAAATATAATATAAAATACTACTATCAAAAATATAAACTCTTGCTATTCTACGAATCCTTACTTCTAAAAATATAAACTCTTACTTCTAAAAATATAAACTCTTGCTATTCTACGAATCTTTACTTCTAAAAATATAAACTCTTACTATTCTACGAATCCTTACTTCTAAAAATATAAACTCTTACTATTCAGAAATCACATTCATTATAGTAGTTGTGGATACGCCTAAAGCATCAGCTACTTCAGCATAAGTATATCCTCTTGCTATCATTGCTTTTGCTTGAGCTTGTTTGCCGCTACTTAAACCGTTTGAAGAACGTGGCATAGCCATTTGTTTAAGTACGTCCAAATCAGAATTATTAATAATCTGCCCGAGTTTATTTGCGGATATGGCGCCAGCTTGAATAGCTTCCCATTCTTTTTCTGTTATTTTTATGGCTTGTTTACCAGCTCCGGTTTGTGCTCGAGCTTGTGTCATCAAACGTCCTCTAAGCTTCTTCTTATGTTCATTATCCATTTTAGGATTCTGTTCTAGAATTTTATTATATTTTGCATTGGCTACTAAATTGGCTTTTCTTTCAAGAGGAGCATTCTTTAAGGCGACAACAAGTTTATTATTTAAACTTTCAACTTCTTTAGCATATTTAACTTTAGCCGCTTTATTTTGTAAAGGATTAGATATAGCTCTTGATTCTTTTCTAGCTTGATTAGCTAATCCTTTTAATTTATTAGCATGTTCGGCATACACGCTTTCTATCATACTACCAGAAGATAGATCATAAGCATTCTTAACGGTTGCCATTTTTGTGGTTTTGGTCAACCGTTTTACTTCTTTACCTGCTTTATTAGTATAGGTTTCGCCGGTTTCTCGAAATATCTTTTCGCCATTAGCATAGCGCTTCTTTTCCGAAGGTGTCATGTTTTTCACATTAGTTATTTCTTTAACTTTAGGAATTCTAGCGTCTCCGCTAGCTCTGGATATAAGCGTAGAAGCTCCCGCGTTTTCTCTACCTTGATACTTCTTTTTTAAATATGCGATATTGTTATCTCTAAACGATTGCTTGTAATTTAAATTATGTTTTTCAGCATCAATAACCACCATCGAATGTCTAACTGCTGCTGCAACTTCGGATGCAGGAGCGCCTTTAATTTGCATATCTGTAATCAAATTAGAAATACTACCCATTTGGGTCTGTTTTTTAAAACCCGAACCTTCTTCTCCAGTTTTAGGCATTCCTTCATAAGCAGGATATGAAATTTTAGGATCAAAATTCTTTAATCCATTCAATGCTTTTGACGTTTTTATTTTAGCGCTCGACATCGGAATTACTAATACAGTATCGCCATCAAAATCAGCACCCGATAGACGTTCGGCTACTTTTGGATGAATACCCACAGCATCTTGAGCATTTTTTATGAGTTTATTTCCCGACTTTTGTTTATTATTAACAGTAAGCGTTGGGATTTCAAAAGTTCCAGCATGAGGATATCTAATCAAAGCTACTTGCTCGCCATTACGAAATGTCGGAGCATAAATTTCACCTTCTTTAATATCAACTAATGGCAAAATAACTTTAGACGCTTGTCTAGGTAAACCAGCAGCTTTTAATTTAGAAGCAGCCGCATCACATCCATCAGAAAATTTATTAAGTAATTCTCTTTTTACAATGGGATTAGTCAAACTTTTAATTTCTTCTAATTCTTCATATTTTAAATCATAAGCCATTTTTAATTGTTTCTTTGCTAATAAAGGAGATTGCTTAGAAAGAAATTGCGAAGATAAAGTTTTTGACCATGTATTCCAGTCGCCTTCTTCATTAACGATATTTATAGCAGATTGCTTCTTTTTACCATTCTTATCAATATAAAAATTTTGAGGTTTTATTGTAGCGCCAAATACGTTATCTGATTTCGATTTGTCTTTCATAGGTTTGAGAACTTCCGTTTTAGGAGTTCCTTTAGACTTATTAGTATTAAATAAAATGTCAACGCCTTTAGGCATATCGTCACTATATATGGCCATACCTTTTAAATAATGAGTACCATCAACAGCTATACGAACTTGTGCATATCTCGAATTACCCAAAGATAAATCTTCTACTCCTCTACGAATTTGAATAACACCATCTCTATCTATACCACCATCTTCTCGGTAAACAATTTTTACACGATCCGACGAAATACTAATAGGGTCTTTTACTCCATTAAAAGAAAAACCTTTATCGGTAGAATGATAATCAGGAAACTGAATACGTTCTCGATTTTTATAGACTTCCGAATATTCAACTCCAGGAGGTACTAATACTTTAATACTAGTTTTGTTTTCTCTGTTAGATAATTGAGGCTCTCGAATATAATAAACTTGATAACCTTGATCTTTTAGTAATTGTACCGCTTGATTTAGTGCTGGGCGACTAACGCCCATCTGATACTCCACACCAGATCCAATATCAATATATTTTTTATCGGCTACAGCCTTCTCTAAAACTTCAGCAGTTTTAGTAGCTTTTGTACTTCTTTCAAGAACAGGTTCTTTCAACCAATTTCTAACCGTAGATTCGGGAACCCCCATTTTGTTCCCAATAGCAGTTTTAGAATATCCTTTATCGTATAATCTAAGAGCTTCTGAAATATTAGCAGCTTTTTGAGCGTTACTAGCAATAGATCGCCTATTCCTATATTCGTTCATTGACATGTTGAAATAGCTTGCGATTTCTTTTTCTGATAACCCTTCTTTTTTTAAAGTGTTGGCCATCTCTAAAAAGCTAGATTCATGTTGATACGGATGCTCTCCTGAACCACGAGGATATCGACCCGATTGATCTTTAGTGCCTATATGGTACATTTCATCTTGATTCATTATAATGTTTCCAATCTAAGTTCTTGAATTATACGATCAAAATTTATTATTTTATCCATGATGTGAAAAATATCATCTGGATCGGGATTACAAATCATACAATTATTCAACTGATATATACGTAGTTCGGTTTCGATTTCATTCGGCTTAACGTCATACTCTAAACAAAATAAAGCTGTATAAATTTCAAGCTGAACCATCGACACTGGAGTTATTCCAGTTTTTAAATCGTGTATACGAAGTTGATTTTTATTAAAAGATATAGCATCTGCAGTTCCAAAAGCAAACGGCGAATAATATAAAACTTGTTCTGATGTCATTCTAAAACCGATAGCATCATTAACGTACATGTTCAACGTTTGATTATTATCGGGAAGTTTGATCCCCATAGAAATAAGATCGTGGGCTAATTCATGCAACTTGCTTCCTCGCTGCGCAGCCATGAAATTATTATAAGTTTTAATTAATTTCTCGTCATCATAATTAACCCAAGAATGTTTACTAGCACTAAGAAATGCATGACTACCTTCAAGATTTGAATGCTTGTTGAAGTTCATTTAAAACGACCTTTCTATTCTCAGGAAATATGAATGACGCATATGACATTTCATCTAGCATGGAAATATAGTATTCTTGATTTGGTCTATGTGATGAAGTTTTAGTTCGTTTACATTCCAACATTGCCCACTTATCATTATACAAAATTAATAAATCAGGAATCCCTTGAATATAGTTAGCATCGTTCTTTAAAATTATACATCCAGGAAACATTTGTTTTAGATCTTTTATAAGCTTTGATTGGAAATCGCTTTCTTTAGACATTATACCACCTTTCAAGAAAATAAGGAATAGAGCATCGTCTTTAAAAAAACTTATGAAAGGAAACATGTAGAAGAAAGGGGGGTTTAAAAAGTCTCAAAAAAAAAACCAAAGCGAAAAAAAAAGAAGCGATACTCTATCCCTTCTACTATAGCCCATGTTTTTTTCGCGAACGCCTATTCGTTAATAAATAACCATTCATTAAACTTTTTTTTCTTAGTTAACGATCTAAATATCCCATTATCAATAGAACTGTTACTTCTTAATCTATAATAATATAGATCAATAAATGGAGTATTCATTCTATCTATTCGACCAGACGCTTGTTCCATTATCTTATAAGAATAATTTAAAGAGTAAAAGATAACGACGTTAGTTTTTATACAATTCCAACCTTCTGCCCCAGCTGTATACTGAACTAAATATACCCATTGATCGGTATCAGGAATAGATTCATGTTTATGACCATTCCATTCACCATACGAAATATTCTCTTCTTTACAAAACTTTCTTAAAAGTTCAAGCTCATAATCAAAATTGTAAAATATAATCGTCTTCGGATGTTCTTTTACTAATTCCTTTACTTTAGCAATACGAGAAGGATCCGAATTAACAACTCTTCTCATCAAATAACAAACTTCAGAAATATCTTTAATCGGTTTATTATCATAGGGATTCCATCGATCTTTAAATATTCTACTCAAAAGAATTTCGTCATGTTCTAAAATTTCATCTTTAATATGACGAATCGTTTTTCTAGGATATGGCATGTCTACTGTTATACGTTTTCTAAAATCTTCCAATCGTTTACAATCTACATATCGATCTATCTTAGGATATTTAGTAAAACGATTGTATACAGCGTGTCTCTTTAAAAATGCCGTACGATTCTTATAAAAACCGTTCGCCACAAAAACTGGAATATAATCAGACCACGTATCACCAGGCGTTGCGGATAACAAAACCCAACGATTATGTTGTGCTATTTTAAGAAAAGCTTTAACCCACTTTCCAGAACCAACTAAACGTTGTTCATCAAATATAAAGAAAGCGTTTTCTACTTCTTGATACTTTGCTATGTTATTCCAACTATCAATAAATACTTGTGTATGCGTCCAACTCAAGTCTCGGTCTTTTGATAATCCAAAATATGCGCATTCTTGATCCCATTCTAAATTATCCCTTTTCTTAGCAGTGGTGATAATATAAAGATCTTTAGGTTTTGTCATTGAACCGAGCGTATAATATTTATCTAATTTACCGCCGCATTCTTTACAAAAATAGTAAGCTATTGCAGTTCTAGATTTTCCCGATCCGACCCCACCACATAAGATGGAGCCGGAATCGAGTTCTTTAATAGCTTTTTCTTGATGAGGATATAGACTAATCTTCATCGTAATCTTCATCGCTGGGAATATCAGAATACTTATCAGCAAATCCATCTTCATCAATAACTACATACATGGATTTAACATATGCTTTTATTCCTTTTGTACCGTTAACTTCCCAATGATATGGACGAAGTGCCAAATCTACATTAAGAATATCCGCCCAATCCAAATTCTCTATGGTCTTTTCATTTAGACGAACTTTACGATTTGATGTTACTTGATAAACAGTTGGTGGAAAAATATCGAAACGAATCGAAACTTTTATATGAGCTTTTAATTCGTCGCCTTCTTCTCTAGGTTCGCGCCACTTGATATTCCAACCCTCTTGTTCCATTTCTCTTGCTTGTTCTACTGGAATCGCAACACAAAAATTACGATCTCCCGCACGATTATAAGGACCTTCTTTGCCTGCAAAATTCCTAAAGAAAATATAAGTATCATTAATTTCTACAAAGTCTCGCTTATCCATTTTAAAAACTCCTTTTAATAAATTTAAGCATTCATTACACAACATTCGTCTTTTGACGAACAAGCTTTACATTGTGCTTCATCCGGACTATATACTTCTGGACGAATACACCACGGCGGGGTGTCAATTATCGGAGCGTCAGATACGAACCATTCAAAATCTCCATGTTCGGAGATATCAGCAACCGCATCATCTACTAACTTATCAAAATATGAAACGTCAATATCGGACTCTTTATGACAACCTTGAATAGTTTCGGCTTCGAGCCATCGATAACCTTTTGATCCCGTGACCGCATAATACTTACCATCTTTTTCTCTAACTAATAAACCTCCTCCAGATCCAGAAATAACAGGACAGAACGAACCAACTTTACCAACGAACTCATAAGCATGACCTTTGGATATCAAACCGATTAACTCGGCTTTACGATCAGCTTGATATGTTTCATCCCCTTCTTTCTTTTGAATCCTATTAATCTTATTAAGTTCTTTTTCATAATCACTAACATCTTCAAGCGATTCGTTCATGTCCAAATATATCGAAGTACTGACTGATTTAGTTACACACTTATCCTCAAACTTAATAGGTTCTTTAGAAAATAAAGTTTTAAATACATATGGTTCCGCAAACTGTGCTCCAGTGGCAGTCCATTCGCCACAGTGCTCGCCAAAACATGAATGCGCAATATAAACCGCATCGTTAACTATACACATTCGATCGTACGTAGCTTCATGCTCAAATATATAACCATACTTCTCGCCAAACTCCATAACGAAACTAATCATCTCTTGAGTAGCATTAGCGAGTTTAATAGAGTCAGTCTTAATATGAACAACTGTCCACCCTCGCTCTTGACACGCATTCTTTAAATCAATCATAAATAACGCGCCACGTTTAGCAACAATATTATCTTTATTACGAGGATCCTTAAACGGATTATCAAAACTAGCCGACGTTAATCCATAAACCGAATTAATAACTGTCTTTAAAGCATTTGCTAAATCCTTATTAGAATATGAAGCGCTTCCATCTTTCAGCTTCTCAATAAAAGGTTTTAATTTACCATCAAGCACTCGCTCAGCTTTATCATAATCTTCATGTTTGATTAAAACACGCGCATCTTTAATATCGCTAAAGACTTGTGTGTAAGCGTCACCAAACAAATTTAATTGTTCAATGGAAGTTGGATGCATGGACGCAACATCTAATAACGCTACCGTTCCATACATACCAGGTTCAGAATATACATAACCGCCTTCGCCTGGTTCTTCTCCTCGATAATAACTTTTTCCTTTATCAAAAGTATACCCAGGAAATATAGTAGATAGATCAGTATAGATGAATTGACTCTGTGGATGATGATCTCTTCCAAATATAATTCTTGTAGAATGTTGATTTGTAGTATCATTAACACTCAAACCTGACAATTCAGCAAGAATTTGTCGTGCTGCCCAATCGCCAGATAAATGATCAAATACAGCTTCTGTAGAAAATACATCATTATCACAATATTCGGCAACTTCAACCCAACGATCTTCCGGAACTGGCTCATCCCAAGGAAGCCCAAGTTCTTGATGATGTAAACCTAATTCGATTTCCCATTTTTTCAAACTCTTCTTATTTCCTGCAGATGCAAAATCATACACGTCAGTGTATGATACATTATATGCCTCTCCGAAAAATGAGTTTCGACTTTTACCAATAATCTTTTGACTCAATTTATAGAGTTCTAAATTATTGTAACCCATATGTCGAGCGTACAAAATATGATTATCGTAACGACGACAATTAAAACCAACCAATTTAAACTTAAATAATTCTTCTATTTCAACCGGAGAAGGATTGATCATTCTCACACAGTCTTTAGTTCCTTGATACTTCCAATTAACAAGAAATAAATTAGGAAAGACTTCAACATCAAAGAAAACTAATCGATCATCAGAATATCCATCTAAATTAACATTACTTTCAGTTTCGGATTTAAACTTCATCTCAGCAACTTTTTCCACACAATACTTTGCTTGATGGCTGCTATTATTAGCGAACGCTAATATAACCGGTCGCATATCAGTTAGATCGTAAGCTAGTCCTGACTCATAAGCATCTTCTAAGATTTTAAATATAAAGTCGATAGATGGTTTAGTTCCTGGATGAATTTCTTTTGCTAAATTTCGGTTGATTAAATCTCTTAACGCTCGTTCGCTTTTAACGGTGTTAAAATTAATCATCTTTTCTCCTTTCAATGGAAGTCCTGTAGAAATATGGTTAACTGGTAAATTATTACATTTAGATAATCGTCTACGTAACGAACTCTTACCAGTAAACACTTTTATTTCTACGCCTTCTGAATATACTCGACTGAGTTTGGTGACATCTCCGTCGTAAATATAGTGCAGATGTACGCCTGCGCCACTTTTACTAAATTCAGCATATGTAGAAGGCCAATTTGCTGCTGCTGCTAAATTTAACTCGACAGACTTTTCTCCTTTCTCATCTTTAATATCAAAGTCTATAACAATATGATTATCAGGAACCTTAACATAGTGAAGTTTCTTAGTATCAATATCTTTTAACTTTGTATCTACTTTATCCCATGCTTTTAATGGCGTTTCATTAACGTTAGCATATTGAGCGTCGCACTCTGAACAAATATCATCGAATAAACTATTAGTTTTATCTAGAAAAAGCGTAGGTGTATTCGATTTAACTCTAGTTGGAGTTACTTTAGCAAATTTTTCAAATAAAAATCCACCATAATAATTTCGAACCTGTTTTTGATCATCGCCGATTCTTTCAGATTCTTTGAACGTTCGAAAATAGTTCTTTAATTCTTCCCTAAATCTATGTTTAGGTAATCTGTACTCTACTCTAGAATCGTCACAATATGCTTTATACATGTCATAAGCTTGTCTGAGTGTAACTCCGTCTTGATCCTTAAACACATAATATGAATCCTCAACAAAATTAAAGAAAACGTCGGTTTTAAACATCATGTCAATTGGACGATAACTTGAATAATATGACTTGCCTAGATTCTGATATACACTTAAACAATGAAACGCTATAGCGCCCAATTCAAAATCTATTTTATTCATTAATGAAACATACTTAGAATATGGAATTTTATTACCAGAAGGATGAACATCGATTAAACGTCTGATTATGCCAGATTTAGCATCGGTAATCTTAACCGGACGATTAGTAGCCATAAATAAGAAACAATTAATTCTGGCAGTATAACTAGATTTATACTTTTCGTTTAAAACCATATCCTCATGACTAACGATAGAATTAATCTTTGTATTATCTTCTATTCTAGATAAATCGCCATCATGTTGAATACCTACTAATGGGTTCTCTTTAAATACTTCGGTAGAAAAAGCATTAGAATTACTACCTAACGCCTTTGCATCAAACATGGTATAATAACCTTGAAATAGCTTCTGTATAATATTTAGAATGGTGGACTTACCCGCTCCGGCTTCTCCATAAAGAACCAAGAACTTTTGAATATCTTTACCGTCGCCATTAATAATAGCGCCTATAGCCCATTCGATTTTACGACGTTCTTCTTCATCATATAAAACGCCAATTAATTCATTCCACGATTCATAAGATCCTTCAAGTAAAGGATACGATAACTTTTTACTGGCGTAGTCTTCACGCTTCGTTTCAACATTAGAAAATATAAGCTTTGAGTCTAGTTGGTGATAATTATCAGAAAGACTTTTTACCCATTGGTTGTAGGTACGCCAGCTTCCAGAATTATAAGAAGACATATAATCTACAAACACGTCAGTTTCAAAAATATCATTCATTTGGTTGTAGTACTCGGATAACTCTCTATCTACTATTCGAGCGACATCATATTCATTTGTGGACCATAACTTTTTATCTTCGTCCCAAATGGCATAGAAGTCTCCGCCTCTAACCATAAAATCCTTTGATTCAGAAATAAGAAAATCAGGATAGATTTTAATTCCTTCTTTTTTTACCGTCTTCCTTCGGATCTTAAAAAAATCCATTAAAAACCTCCTTTCAATCCTTATTTTTAAGCTTTGTTACAGTTTGTTACACTTTGTTACAGTTTGTTACAGTTTTAAAATCACAAAACCCCAGGTCAGACCCCATTTGTTACACTTTTACACTTTTTAGGCCCAAAAACTTTTTATATATATACTATTTTTTATACTTTTTATTTTTTTATAGAGAGTAAAAGTGTAACATTTGTAACAAAGTGCTTCTGACCTGGGGTTTTGTTAAAATATTTTTGTAACAAAACTGTAACAAAACCATCATTTTAACATACAAAGTGTAACACTTTTAAAAAATCGTCTCCATAAAATCTTCACAAAATCTCCATATCTTCTTCAACTCCAAAATTTTGAAGAAAATATTGGTTTGCTTGATACCAAATTAATTCACTTCTAAGGTCTTCATTACAGCCTTCTATTGGGAATATCGAACCTGTTCCATCAGGGTCAAAATCGCGATGCATCCATCTAGTTAATATATCATCAACTTTAGCGTCGGCTTTTTCTGATATATAATGCCGATCATCTAAATCGTTTAAATTTAAATTAGTAATCATTAACCAAAACCATGATACTGTACGATTGCCCTTATCAGGATTCCACATAAGTTCCTCTTGAATATCGATAGCCAGAGCAATTAACATCTCTAAAACACTACAAGGTCTCATCATAAAAATATCAATTTCATCATCATTAATATAGTCGGACGGCATTGAACTTAAAAACGTTCTTCTAAGTTCAATACCATTTATAGCCCTGTCTTCGTCAAGCGGTAAAAACCATTCAAATTCATATGAATGTAAAGTCCCCAATAAAATAACAAACGAGCAGTCAGGATCATCTCCATGAACTAAATCACATAACCACTCAAAGTAAATATCATTCATAACTCATCAACTCTCATCACCACCAATGATTACACTAGCGGACGAGCTGCTGTCGTTATTGTCGTATTTACCATAGACGCGATTAATTTCAAAGTCGCAAGCTTGCTGTTCATTTCTAATATAAAGTACGTCCGGATCATCTTCGTCACGCCCAAACCATTCTTTAAACGAACTGCCAATACTTTCTTCAAAATCATCTACGATTTCGTCTCTTTCATCTGCTAGTGTATCATCTCCTGCATAATACACATATTCGATTTTGTCATACCATTTTTTATCATTCAAATATTCATCGCCATCAATTGCGTATGGTTGAATATCTTTTTCTTTTGCGTCTTTCATTTCATTATTAATACGCTCATGTTCTAATAAACTTTCTAAATATCCGTCATCTTCGTCTTCTGGGAATTCTCTATCAGCCATATGAATATCAAACCCTTTCGATTCATCTTTATGAATTTCGTTAAGTTTTTCTTTAACGAAGAATTTAGTATAATCGGTATCCGCAACTTTGATATCTCCATTTTTTGCAGTCTTAATCGAACGTTCGTCTACCGTTTCTACATCTTCGTCTGCTTCTTGAAATATGGATTTACGATGAATCTTCTCTCGATATTCCATAATCTCTTCGTGAGCACGCTTTTCGTATTTTTTATTCAATACGAAAAATGTAGCAGTCCCGCCAATAACGAGACCGCCAATAAAACCTAATAATATACGTAAATTAGAAGACATAATTAACTCCTAGAATTTATCTGCTACGTATCCGTCAACATTGAAGTCTAACAAAATACTTGGTTCGTAACCGTTTACAAAATTGCGATTGGCTTCTTTCAAACCGTTAAATATATTAAAGTCAATATATCCATCACCTTCACCTTCATAAATACCGGTTTCAGGATTTACCAAGTCAATATCGTAATACCAACCTACCATTTGACCATCTTCGCAACGCTCGATTCCTAATGCGTCATATACTTCGTTAAGCGTTACAACTCCTACAGCTTTCAAACGATCGTTAAGCATATTCTGAACGCATTCTAGAAAGAATTTGTTCTGGTCTGGACTATTACTCCAATGTTCAGAAGCTTCGTCAAAATATCGAGCATAACGAGTTGGATTGTCTGGTAAAATAGTAACTTTTTCTTTTACGGTTTTCTTCTTACCATCTTCTTCAACTTTAGTAGAAATAGTTTCTTCTTTAATGCCGTAATAAAATTGATGATCTTTTTCAATGCCCAATTCTTCTACTACACGATCACGATAATCTTTAAAAGTCTTTTCACAAAGTTTATACATACCAGCAATAGCCGCATTACGTTTACACATGATACCGTGTGAAGACAATAGACAAATAAGACCTACGCTCATTAAAGTGATAGCAGGCCAATATAACTTAAATAAACTTTTTGCCGTATTAACATTATTAATTAGAATATCTTTCTTATAATCTTTCTCGGTATACTCTACTCCTACTGGTAGTTCGATATCTCCAGAATGTACAAGTTCGATTTCTTCTTTGTTATGCTCAGCTTCCTTTAAAATATCACTCGCTTTCAAAGTTGCTTTACCAGTCATTACGGCACTACCAATTACACAACCCGTACCTACAACCATTAAAATCTCAGGCGAACGATACTTAAGCCCTCTTACTACTGGGGCCGCAAAGTTTTTAATACTAGTCAAATTCATTTTAAACTCCTTTAAAGTTTTTAACAATAAAAAAAAAGATAGACCATGTTCGGTCTATCTAATTCTTGCTTGTTCAACGATAGCTTTTAATCCTTGAACACTTTTCTTAATAACGATTGCAAAAGCACATGCGATTACAATGTTGTATATAGTATCCATTTTAAAACTCCTTTCGTCTTTACCTTCATTATAAGCTATGCTATTCTTGCGAATTTTTAGATAGTAATCTATTCCAAATATCAATAGCTTCTTGGCCTTCGAAAGAATTAATCACTTCTGGTGCATCATCGGGTCTTTTTTGAGCTACAAGTAAAACTGAATGTTCAGGGTTTCTAATATTATGACTAAAACCAACTAAACATGTTACAGTTTTAGTTAAAGGTGTCGCGTCCATGAAATATCAACTCCTGTTTCTAGCAGCATTCATAATTTGGTCTATTGCTATAGAACTGGTAGCTTCTTGTAAACGATCGACAACCGGAATACCATAACATAATTCCGTGGCGGCTTTAATAGATTTTTGTTTATGTCGCTCCAATTCTGGTAACGATTTAGATTTTACATTAGTGACTACTGGATTGGTATCTAAATAGGTTTCTATAGTAAG
Source organism: bacterium (assembly GCA_963586955.1). Classification (GTDB taxonomy): domain Bacteria; phylum Actinomycetota; class Coriobacteriia; order Coriobacteriales; family Eggerthellaceae; genus Anaerotardibacter. The sequence continues at coordinate 13,947 of CAVABR010000085.1, read as the reverse complement.
CCAAATATGACCGCAGTTATCACACTGTCTATACTTATATAGTCTGTCTTTAGATTTAGGATACTGTAGTTCTGGTTCTTTGTTTATAGTTCGAAAATTAGCACATTCGCATTTAGGACAAAGCATTTTAAATATCACCAGCTACTCTATGCATGGATAAGTTAGGATCGAATCCATTAGGATATCGTTTTTTCAACTTCTCAATATTCATCATCATAATATCTTCAATGCTATACCCAATAGCGTTGGCACCTAACGCAATATACCATAACACATCGCCTAATTCTTTAGCTAGATGTTCGTTATCAATTGTATGGTTTTGAAAATATACTTTTTTGATAATATCTGCAAATTCTCCAGCTTCGCCACAAAGACCTAGTGCTGAATTTTGTAAGCATTCTTTTGTGTTTGACAAAATATCATCGGGCGCAGTTCTAAGAGCTAGTTTTTGATATTCGTTAGGATTCATTAAAACGCTCCTTTTTGCATGATGTATGATTCTATTACGTCTGGTTGGAAGAAATGAAAGAATTCTCCAAAAGAAATCCAGTGTAGGATCTCTAGAGATCCTAACACCAGTACGGTTATTAATAGTGTCATTATAAAAATACTAGCTAATATTACACAAATATTTATAAAAGCTTTAAATAGTTGCATTATCATACCTTTCTATTTGATTGATCGTGCTCTTGGTAAATTAAGATGATACCCATCTCGTTCGCGAGAAATGGTTGCCGTATATAAATCTCGTACAGTCCATCCAAAAGAATTATCAGTCCATTTACTATCAATAGATGTTAATGAATATAGATCTGATAGAGTAGCATACTCGTATTGATCCGCTATCTCTATTAAACTATCTATTACGTATTCACCCGATGCTCGATCTTCAAATATGATTTCTTCATTTAAAACGTTTAATGGTTTTGCGTATCTAGATCTTTCTTCTGGTCGAATTGGCGCGTTACGATTTGACGGATACATTTTGTTGTAATCTTTATATCCACCGTTCCTAGGTCTTGATCCGTTATTTCTTCGTTCACCAAATAATACCATTTGAATCCCACCAGTTACAATATCACTAATAGTGTTCTTAGCAGCGGGTATTAAAATGTCGTAAAGAATATAATCGCCTACGCTATTAGACGATACGTCCTCGTTCGTAATACCGTCAAGAAATTTTTTACCGAAGCTTTTCTTTTTTACTTTAGCTTTAGCTACAGGTTCGACGTTTCGTTTTTCAGAAATATCAGGCTTTTGTATTTCTTTACTTTTATTAGAATTACTAGGATAATCTTTTTTATCGGTCATTTTAAAACTCCTTTCAAAAAAAAAAAGAGTCCTATGTTTCCATAAGACTCTTTTCTGCATTAGATGGTTTCAACTTCAGTAGTAATATTTTCTTCTTCAGTAGTAAATTCTCCTTCAGCATCAGTTAAAATCGATCCATCGTCTTCAGTTACGTTTCCGTGTATTATTTGATCGGCGTCGATTTTAGATGCGCCATATCCAATGGCAATACCTGCAACACCGATCCCAATAATCTTAGCGGCTTTAATAACCTTAGGCTTAATAGTTTCGATCTTTTTGCTAACACTAGCCTTGATGATTTCTACTTTGTTTGTATCCATTTTAAAACTCCTTTCAAGTTTCCATCTTCATTATAACCTATGAAAAAATTGCGAATTATTTTAATTCTTTTAGAAGCTTGCTATATTTTTCTAATCTTTTCTCAGCGTCATCAACGCGTTTCTTTACAATTTGCCGAAGAATTTTCTTAGCTTTGCGTTTATTAGGTTCTACAAACCATATACTGTCAGTTCCTCCAGAAGTTCTAAGTAATCCTTCATAAATATCGACAGTGTAGAGACCGCTTAATTCTCCATCTCTATAATATCCTACTTTACCAAAACTCCTAGCTGTATTTTGTGATATGACATCTCTATGAGAACCAGATAGATTAGCTAATACTTTTTCTATTGTAAATTCGCCATTATGTAGACGGTATAAATATATAAATTCTCCATCTGATTCATTCTCGAGATATAGTTTCTTCAAAATTTGTGATTTACTTAGTGCCATAATATAACTCCTTTACAATATTGCTTTCCTATAGAATGGACTTGGCAGTGACGCGCTATAGTCTAATACTACACATGGTTCTCCATTAGCTGCAATTTGCGATGAGAAGTAAATATCAATCATGTGATCGCTATTCCATCCCATTAAATCACCCAATTGTATGGATGGAAGTCCTAATTCGATAAACCAAGAATTAACATCCATGTAAAAACATCTTAATAGTTCCTGATTGAAATTATTCATAGCTGTTCTGATGGTTTCTATATCGGATTTAAAATATCGTCCAGTAATACCATCGAAACATAAAGTTTCTCCGTATCCATAAGGAATAATTTCTTCTGAATCAGTAGATTCTACTTGCGTTTTAGCTATAGAATCTTTAATCTCTTTATGTTTCTCTTCGCCGATAAGTTCTATCACATTATCTTGATATGTTTTATACGTTTTCTCTAACAATGAATATGCAGATGCTATAGCCGCTTGTTTTGTTGCGCTAGTTTTATAAGACGCGATAAAAGCCGCAATAGTTAATGTACCTGATATTATTGTTGGAATATAACATTTCCATGTAACTTTAATAGTTTCTTTAACGCCTAAAGTTTGAATATTTTCTTTAACTGACTCACTTGGTTCTTCGACTGCATCATTAATAAGACGACATGCTTTAGGCGTAGCGGTAATACCCATAATGGTAGTGGTTACAATTCCTGCGACACCAACGCCCGTTAATATAGTCGTGCTGTTTTTAATTATTACATTCTGAGCTTTAGTAAAAATAGTTGGTAAATTCATTGTTTTCTCCTTTCAAAAAAAAAAAAGATAGACCATGTTTCAGATCTATCTTTTTAGGGTTAATTTTTTTCTTTGATCGTCTTTGCAATTTCTGTTGCAGCATTCATCAACTCATCTATGGACTCGGTAACGTATTTACCGGCGTGCATACCGACAACCGCCCCAATTAATGCGCTCCCTACTTTATAATAAAACATTTCTGTTTTTCCTGCAACGGGGAGTAGATTTTTAATAATGGCGTCGGTTGTGGCTGACGTCGCAATAGTGGCCAGTCCTCCAGCGATGAATTTTACAGCTTCAATATTCATTTCGAACTCCTTTCACAAGTTTTACCTTCATTATAGGCTATGATATATTTGCGAATTTCATAAACGCTTTGAAATCGTCATAACATCCATTGCAAAGATCATATTTATCACGTTTTGGTGTATCAAAACAAACAAGATTAAAATCGTCAATATCGTCTCCACGATCATTTATTAAATATTTATGATTATTCTCAATGGAAAAATATCTACTACTCTGTTGTATCTCTGCTCCGCAACGATCACAATATTTTCTATTCATTATTTTTTCCTTTCAGTTCTTCTAAAATCCGTGGAATTTTAGCCAGGAATGAAGGATCTTCATGTCTCGCGCATTCAACCAACTTACGAATTAATGTTTTGCGTTGCTCTTTTGTAAGTTGCTCCTTTGTAAAGGCTTGTTTGAATTTTTCGGTGAGGTTTAACTTTGTTTTTTTTTATCCATGATTAGTTCTCCTTCAAACATGTGGATTTATCTCGCGATATTAGTTCTTGCAAGTAGCAATTTAGAGCATCGCGAAAACTATATGTTCCGAATCCGTGAACGTTAGCCAATAACGCAAGATATTCCTCAGGCACATAATCAATTAAGCTGGAAATCAATATTTTGAGTTGCTCTTCGGTAAATTCTACCTTGAATGCTTCGCGGTAACGAGTGTATGTGACCGTATCTTGTTCTTCCATGATTAGTTCTCCTTCCAATTCGCGTAACCGTTAAGAACGGTTACGATGCCTTCTTTAAATTGATATTCGCCATCGTCTAATTCGTTGTGGCAAATCCAATCCCAAATATACTCCGGCATAACAATCTCCTTTCAAGATAAAAAAAAAAGAAGATGGTGATTGTAAAACAATCTTGCCATACGCAAATGCGTAAACCATCTTATAACTTCATTATAGGCTATGAAAAAATTGCGAAAAAAAAAGATAGACCATGTTTCAGATCTATCTTTTTAGGTTACAACTCCATAAATCTAAGTTCGTTTTTTAACTCCTCAACGCGAACTTCAACACGCTTAATACGATCTTGAAAATCGAAAAAGTCACGTTGAAGATCTATCAAACCAAATACATCATGAATCTTTTTTGCTTTTTGATGTCTGGCTTCAAGATCTTCAAATTCTTTTATAAGTTTTTCTTTTTCCTCGATGTAATATGCCGTGAGGACAATCACTTCGTCTTCGGTAAGTTTCATTTTAAACTCCTTTCACAAGTTTCACCTTCATTATAACCGGTGATAATATTGCGAAAAAAAAGAGGCTGGATTTTCACCAGCATTAACTTGTTGGGTACTACGATGCGTAAACACTCCTTTTCTCCAACATGGGTTTTAATTAAACTACTCTTTTAAAGAGGCTCTTGGGGAGTATCGAGCTCCCAAGAGAGCAGTTTCATCTCAGAAACAACACTTCGTATCACACTTCTTCCTCTTCATTATAACCCATGAAAAAAATGCGAATTATTTAAAATCTATTTTAGTTTGATTAGTTTGTTCTTCCCAAAAAACCGGTTTGTGACTATTGTAGTTTTTAGGATATTGTAAACAATCATGACAAGGGTCTTTACTTTCTGGTAAGTTGTAAAATTTACAAGTTTTACAATACTTATCGTAATATACTTCTTTATCTGGATAATACATGTATCCTCCTTATAGTAATATGTAGACTATTAAAGCTAATAATAGTATGCTGCCAAATATGAATGTTAAAATGGCTTTTATCAGTTTACCAACATTGGGTTTTGCTAATATTAAGTAAAACAACCACAAACCTCCAGTACCTATTACCATGAATGTATGGCAAAATATTCTTAGTATCATGATAATGTCACCTCTTTTATAATGGCGCTAATAAATCCTCAAAATATGGCAATTCTTCAATCCATTCACAAAAAGTTTTCCATTCGTCTAATTTATGATTTTTACGAGATTTATAAATATTTGCTAGTACTTCGTAATTCATTAAAATTGTTCGATGTTGATTATAACTAGATGGTAAAAGTTGAATCATTTGATACCAATAACTTTTATCTCTAGTTAAAATATATAGTTCTCGTAATTCGTTCAACATGTTTAAAACGAGTTGTGATACGTCTTTTGTGGAAAAATATTCACCTTCAAAATCTTTTTCAATTATAGGATCGAGAGTATTTAATTTATCCCATGAAAAATCATCTTCTGTAAATGTTTTAGAATGAATTTTATGCATCGTGCTACAAGAATTTGATACCGTGCCTACTTTATATGTATCGAATTCTTTCCACCAATATAGAGGAGCCGTAATATCGCATGTTACTGTAATCATGCGAAGAAATTTACGATGATCCGTGCCGGCTTTAAACAATTTACTCATTAATTGAATATCTTTAGGGCCGAGATCACAAATAAATTTGTCTTTATAATAACCAATGGTCGAATCACTATTAATCCAAGAATTCATAGGGTTACGCATTCCACGTACAGCGGCTTCCCATCCATAAGTTTTAGGTTCGGTAATCCAAATCATTATTTACTCCTCTACAATATTTTCAAGATGCCCTTCTTTATCTATAAAATATAAGATTGGATCTTGAATGGTAGTGTATATTTTTTTAGTTAAATCAAAAGGCTTTAACCATACGTCACCAAAAGGATCTACGTATTCTGAAGAATATCCATTACGAGTCCATTGGCTCCCTTTAGTAGTTATCCACGAAGTTCCACGTTCGTAATTAATTAGCATTTTTACCATTTTTAGATCCTTTGTTTGCTTTCTTTAAAATATCGTTAGCTTCGCGCATTACTTGATTGACTTCTACTTTATAAAGTAAATTCTCCCATGCTTCTTCATCGGCTATATAACATTGTTTGCTTAAATCATTAACCGCATCATTGCCACCACGAATATAGTTTTGACGACCGTATTGTTGAAAAACCATACATGTTAAACATGCTCCTATAATCATTAATCCTATGTTTAATTTATTCATTGTTTCTCCTTCTCATCTTTTTCTTCGTATCTTTTCCTTCTGCCGCCATACCAACTAACATGTATAGTACATTTTTCTGTTCCTCATTCATAGTGTCAATAACATCTTTAATGGTCTTCTCGCTATTATCACGTTCAAAAGATTTAGACATCTTCTTTTCTCCTTTCAAAAAAAAGATAGACCATGTTTCGGATCTATCTTTTAGAAGATTTACTTCTTGTTAAATTTGTTATAAAGTTTATACATCTTTTTCTTTGTCTTGTATAGTTCTTTCAGGAGCTTGATTCGCTCTTTACGAGCGGCTATGCTATTTGCAATACTATTCATCTCATTCACATCGGCCATCACATTAAGATGATTAGTATCGCTTTTTGCGACACTATCAATATAATGACCTAGTAAATCTTTTTCCACAGCATTTGTTTTTTTAATCTGCTCGATCAAGGCTTTTGTCTCTTTCAGATCCATACAAAGATCTTTGGTAATCGTATCCATTTTAAACTCCTTTCACAAGTTTTCACCTTCATTATAACCCATGAAAAAAATGCGAAAAATTAAACGTCGATTTCTTGCACTCTCTGCATCAACGATTTAATATCGCCATTACCTCCGAGTTTTAAATAAGATTCTTTCGTCACGATTGATAAAAAATCCGATAATATAGTGAAGATTCTGGAAAGATCTGTTTCCTCCTCTTCAGGATGATCGATATGTGTTATAACAAAATGACGATGATTTGACGAGTTATTATACGCGAAATCAAAATCACATAAAATCTTGATAGTGTCATTTTCGTTTCCTTTTAATCGTTCGATATCTTTATAATGTGTGGATTCTATATTTCTTTTAATGAAATCCAAACTCCCATTGTATGTTCTAAATATAGATTTGTTTATTACACCGTCGTTTGTAACGTTTATATAGATAAGTTGTATTGAAAACATGTTAAATTCCTTTCAAAAAAAAAGATAGACCATGTTTCAGATCTATCTTTTTAGGTTAAAGGTCTGCATTCATTAAATAATAGCAACCTTCAAGCTCTTCTCGATAATTCTTTAGACGAGCTTCGCACGAAAAGAGTATTTCTTTCGCTTTTTGCTTATTGTCTTTTGTAGAAAATCTAGATTTTAGACAATCTTTACAAAAGTCTGATATTTCTTCGTTCGTTCGAATCTTTTCGTTTAAAGTGTCAATATTAGCTTGAATGTAATTTTCAATATTCATTTTAAATTCCTTTCCTTCTACCTTCATTATAACCCATGAAAAAATTGCGAAAAAAGATAGACCATGTTTCAGATCTATCTTTTTAGGTTAATGATTAATTTAATTTTACCACCATCCTATAATTTCTCCAATCACGTCCATTGCAAATAAGGCTCCATAAGTGCCTAAAATAAGAATAGCTCCTCGCCAAATCTCATCCTTGGGCAAATTTTGTCTATTTGCAATAATTACATAAATTGGGATGATAATGAATAATGCTAGTAACATTTTAAATTCCTTTCATTTGTACACCTTCATTATAATCGATGATAATATTGCGAAAAAAAATATAGGCCATGATATCATCACGACCTATATCTTTTCGAGTCATTTAATTTAGAGGTTATTAAATGTCACAACACCATTTTCGGAAGAAGACTAAGAGCTTTAGTTCTGATAATATTGTCTTGGCCTTCGAAAATAAGTATTGAGCCAATGCATAATACTAAAACTCCGCCTTTGGCCAAAATAATCTTTAAATCGTTATTATCGACCTTACATTTTTCTAAATTTTCTTTAGCTCGACATAATTTTTCAAGATTATCTGCCATTTTAGCATATGTCTCAGTATCGGCATGTTCAATAGCCATTTCTTCTGTGACCGCCATAATTTCAGCACTCAATGCTTCAACAGCTTCTTCCTTCTTTTTGAAAAATAACATTATAATTCTCCTTTCAAGAAAATAACTCTTCATTATAGGCTATGTTATTTGTGCGATTTTGGAAGTTTTTCTATATTAATAGTAAAACGTTCTTGTTTTTCTAAATCAGCAAGAGAATTGTAGAATTGAAAACTATATCTACCATTAGAAGAATCTTTTTTAGTCTCGTCTACTATTAATATACCAGACGATTCACAATCTAAACAAAATATAATTACTGATAGTATTAGCATTACGCTCATAATAATCAGTAGAGTTAAACACGCACATGGTAATTTAATAAAAAACTCATTACATATTAAATATACTATAGTGAGTATTGGGAGAATTATATAATTAAATGCTTTTAGTTTTTTTAGTGACATTTTTAATAACCTTTCTTATGCTATATGATCACTAACCATTTCGTTCCAAGTATTGATATCGACATTTCCAGTAATTTCCAAATCGTTATTTTTTTGAAAATCTTTAACTTTATTAATCATTTCGTCACTATACAAACCAGTAGTTGGTAACCAAAAATATTCTTGAATCTGTTTGATAGCTGGTCTATCGTAAGTATCATAATAACCATTATGATTTACAGTTCCAAAGCTGTCTGACTCGTTTAGAGGAAATATATCAGCAGTACGAATAATATAATTATTTAATAATGTTTTAGTTCGTTGACCGGCAATACCATCAACTTTCAAATCGTGATTTAGTTGAAAATGTTCGATGGAAAGATAAGGTAATACGGATAAACGTTTTTGAATATACTCATCTTCGCTCTTAGCGATACGAAATAATGGAGTTTTATCATCCAACGAATATGTATCTACATCATTAATGCTATAATCATCTCGAATAGCTTCCCATGGAAAATGTCGAGCTTTTGTTTCCGTTTCTAAATGTCGTTTAACTTCTACTTTTTTATAAATACTTTTTAAATATTTAATTAAATTCGAAATCGCCGAACGTTGAGCTTCCGTCATATATTCGATATTAAAATGCCCTTCTATACAAATCATGATAGACTCGTTATCTATATTACTCGTTAATGTAGAAGATAATAATCTATATACTTCGCCGTTCTTACGAACTAAAAAATGATAATCAATATTTTTATACCATTGTTTAATATCATCAACTGACGTTCTCGACGCTTTTGAATGATTTAAAACAATATATTTCGTTTTACTTCGACGTTTAGTAGGATTTTCTATTTTTAAATTACTTTCTAAAATTTGCATAGAAATATAAATCCTTTCTACTCATTAACAAGTCGCGCCCTGAACCCATCAATAACTTGGTCATTATCGCCAGCGAAGTTTTCACTATCGCCCGTGGTGTCGGTCAAATCGTGCATAAAGTTTAGCCAGTCTGCGCCCAAAATATGCGCCTGGTATTCAATGACTTTATAACCCGTTGCGTCAGGATTAGGTGTTTCGTAATAACATCGGATAGCAATAATAGGCGAACCGTCTCCAGCGCATCCATTTTCCAAGTCGTTAATGTCGTAGCCCGTGACCTTTTCAACCCAACCATTCGCTTGGGTTTTGACTTGATACCAGCCGTTAAAGTTGATAGCCAGATATTCGATGGCTTGACCCAAATAACCAGCATAATCGTCACCGCAACCATCAGCGCAAGAAAAGCCGTCCATTTCTCCCAGCCACTGACCGCCAACGCGCACTTGGTAACGTAAGCCCTCAGCGCCCGTGTAACTTAGTGGCGTGGCGTGATCTCCCGCATTGTTGGTTGAGCCTTCGCAGTTTGCGTTAACATCAATGTATTCAGTAGTGCCATCACCCCAACGGTTACCTTGACTGTAACCATGGTTTGAGCAGTTGCATAAGTGTTCCATTACTTGAGCCGCGCCCTCTGCTCTTTCGCGATTGGTGCAATGCAAGATGCAATCCCATGGGTAATCGTAGTATCCGCAAATATGACTTTCCCAACCTGTCTGATCTCCGACTTCGCCATATATTCCGCCATTTTCAGACAAAGAAAACTCGGCTAAAGCGTCATAGCCGTATGAGCCTGATCCATCATCAACGCACATAGCAGTATGGTTTGCGTGATTAAGATAAATATCTCCTCTTTGTGCGGTCTGATCTAAGCCCCAATGTTCGAATTCGCCTGTTGATAAAAACCCGTCCGCCATGTTACCTGTGTAACTTGCGTTAACGTCCAAGCCAACTGCTTGATAGGCGGAAATAATCGCGCTTGAACAATCACGGTCTCCACCTTGAATAGAAATATTCGTCATATAGTTAATCTCCTTAAAGAAAAACCCTAGTACTAAGTCATAAACAAACAAAAGTACCCCTTAGAACGGCTTACAACAAGTCGTTGATCAGGGGTTTTGTTTCACTGTATTTTGTCGCTTATTTGCTCTTCGCCCGCTATTGGAAGTGGCATATTGCCTATATAATCCTCGTTTATGCGGTTAATCGCTGTTATTGCAACTGCGCAAGACAGACAAACAATAAGCAAAGCGTCAACAATCACTAATAACTTCATGGCTTCATCTGATCCCGCAATAAACAACCACTGCGAAGAATACAATCACGCTGAGCAGGAATAAGCCGTAAGCGATTCTATCCTTCATTGGTATTGATCACTTTCTGTACTAGTGCTTTGTCCGTAGAAGTCGCGCTCACTGTCTTTGTTGTGTTGGTGGTGTTTGCGATTTGTGCGCTTGCGTCCACGTAGGCTTCGGCTCCTGCATAAATCGCGGTAGAAAGCACACCACAGATAATGCCTGCGGTAGCTACTATTTCATTTCCTGTTGCAAGTCCTGCGATAGACGTGCTAACGCTTGCCAGAAACGCCGCTATCGTTAGCCACAATTTGCGACTTGTTAGTTTCGTTAGTAATTGATCCTTGCTCATGTTTTCCCTCTTTCCTTTGTGCTTTGAGCTGTTCTTGCTGTGCTTCTTGCTCAAAGTCAGTCATGTTTCCAAGTCCCAGCTTCTGCAAGAACGTGTTAGTCGTTTTTTGTCCGATTTTTTCACCCTCTTTAGCCATCTTCAGACGAGCTAAAGAAACGGTCTCAATAATGAATAATCCAGCTGTGCCATAGGTCACTTCCATAGGTAGAAATGCGCCTATGTTTTTCTTTGCCCATAATTGAAGGGCTAAATAACCTATCCAAGTTAGATACATAAACACGATAATAATCGTGCTTCCTTTTGGCGCTCTCATGCCAAGCCCTCATGGTGTTCATGTGGTGGCAATTCGCCATGAACTTCGATTTGGTGGTTTGCTCTATCCATCAAGGCGCCTATATAACTGTTACCATTGAGCTGTTTATAGCTATCATATCTGCGGTTCATCGTTTCCAGTTCGGTTGCCAAAATAAAGCCCTGTTTGTCGGCTTCTTCATACGTCCGAACGATAGAACTCTTCAATTGGTTTCGTTGCGATTCTTTCAATGCGTAAAAATCAGCGTGCATAATGTTTAATTGCGCGCGTAGATAGCGGGTTAACGCAAGAATAGCCGCTACACTAATACCGCTGATTATTGAGCTTAATACTGCGTAGACATCCATTATTTAAGTAACTCCTCTACCGCTTCGCGCAAGCTCTCTGGTACGTCCTCAATCGTCTTACGCCCTGCTTTAATCAAACGTGCATATGACCTTGCAATGATTTTATTCATTCGTTTCTCCTGTCATTAGTTCGTACAGTGTTGTTAACGCCTCATCGGTATCTAGCTGATTCTGCGTTACCGTGTCGGCAATATCCACAAGTAATTCATCCTGGTCAAGGTTCGCGCTTTCGACTTCTGTTAGGCGGTCATTGCCACCTTGGATAAACTCTTCTTGTGCTTGCTTGATCTTCGCTTGTGCTTGGTTTGCTTCGACTTCTGCGCGTTCTTCGTCCGTTGGTTGCCAAACCGCTAAAGCGTTCACAATTACAAACGTTTTTGCGCCCTGTTCCATCAGAGCTAAAATTTCTTCTTCGTTGGTAAACTCCACAAGCTCCATATCGTCTTGCGGTTCGGAATACCAATGCCCGATGCTTGATTCTTCCATATATGCGTATGGCATTTTACGCTCCTAAATATTCGATAATGACGCGGGACATGTTCATGTCTAAGTATGCGATATAAGCCCCTCTAAGTTTGATCTGCCATGTTGATGATACATTTGAGGAATTGACAACAAGGATTGTGTCTAAGGACGAACTAATTAGATCTGCGCTATTCCCGGTATACGAAGAGCTATATTCTATACTGTTATTTTTAAACAGCCCGATACCGGAACCACCACCACTACGTAAAACATTAGCTGAAATTCGATAGCGCCCAGTTTTTTTGAATGTTAAATTATTACCATCGCTAGAAAACGTGAAATAATCCGTATAGCTCGTATCGTTGTTATATACGGTCCTACCGAAACCCCATGAACTCCATGAGCTAGCCCAGCCTGCTGTGTTCCATGATGGCGAAGAGGAAACTTGCAAAGGTTTTTCGCTGAACATCCAGATAGGGTAATTAACGAAGCAGGGATTAGAGATCGTAACCGTGTTTGCAGTCAATCCAATAGACGAATCTGTATTGTAAGCTGAGCCAGTACTTTCATCAACGAATGTAGACGACAGAACAATGTTTGCATTACTTGCCGAATGTGTGCTATCCCCCAGAGCGGAAGTATTCCATGTTGAGGTGGAATATTTCTTCTGCATAGTTTTTGACTGATTGAAATGCATGCTTCCATGCCCATAAGACGCATTATCACTATAGATAGTTAAATTGCCATCACAAGTTATTTGGTTTATGCCCCTACCTTGTGCGTCTTTGTGGAAGAGTTTGAAATTGTCATCAACCATTGAAATAGTCGCAGATGAATTCCCCTTACCCAGCTCAATCGTATTTGCTTCAAAGCTCGCTAAAACATTCTCTTCTTTGTCGTGAATCTCAAACGAATCAGGGGACACAATCGAATGATACCCTTCATATTCTCCCGCGCTGTTTACTTTTGCAACCTCTACGCCTTCGGATGTTTCACGAATGAGAGTTTGCAATTCTTGTAAGTCGCTTGTTGCTGTGAGGTCGTAGACTTCTGAACTTGCTACATACCATGTGACAGCAGACGAAGTGTTACCTACAATATAACAGTAGTTTCCGCCTGCGGTACTTGGCGAGGTGCCATAAACAATTTTTCTAATATATTCAGTAAAACGCCCAGTGCCAGCCATTGAAGTAAGACTAGATTGGCTTCCGCCTGTACCTAATGAGTTCGTGGCGAATGTGAGAGTTTTACCAGTAGGAATTTTTGCAATTATGCGAATAATGCATACCTGATTAGCGCGTGCGGTATAAGTCTGACAGAATCCGCCTTTAACCGCAGTAGTAGCGGACGGAACAGTAACTGCTAGCTCTTTCGTAGCAGATACATAAGGGTTGTCGCTTGATTTAGTTTGTAGCGCAATGGTTCCACTTTGATATTTCACGCACGAATTTAATCCCTGTGTAAAGAAAGTGTCAGGAAATAACGACTTAGCACCGCTTAATGTTGCACCTGTTGCACCTGTTGCCCCTGTTGCTCCACGAATAAGAGTATCAGCGGCGGTATAAACATAGCTCGAATCGACATAGCCGATTGGGTATAGCCAATACATATATTGCACTACGTCCCCGACAAGCACGTTAGAAACCTTAGCTTCGGTTTTGACAGCTGATAATGCGATTCTGTATTTAGAGGTGAAAGTTCCTACTGTAGTGTCATAGTGAGTAGGTGCTGTGGTTATCTTGAGAATTCCCGTGCCACGTTCGCCCGTATCGCCCTTGTCCCCCTTGGCACCAGTGGCTCCCTTAGCTCCTGTTTTGCCCTGTAAGGCAACTGTATACGTTGAGGTGCTATTACCATCAGAATATACAACAGTGG
>CAVABR010000084.1:0-42806 GCA_963586955.1 bacterium | reverse complement strand
ATTTTTAAAAAGTTTCAATGCGTGGAACCCTATACCTTATTACAAACTACAAGCTCCTTCTGACAAGCATAGTATCTATTCATTTTCAAAAATTATTGACAGTAGAACTGTTGTGATTGAAAATTTTACCCGCAACGATATTAAAACTGGCGTATGGATGGATATTTTTCCACTAGACAACGTAAGCAAGAATGAAAAAGCTCTATTCAGACAAGAAAACAGAGTAGCCCTAATGAGGAGTTTTGCGGTAGTTGATTCTTCAATTGGGTCAAATCGCTTAATAAAACTGGCAAAAAAATTATTTGCCAGTTTGCACATAAACTTGATATAAACAAATTAGCTTACAAAATGGATAAAATTTCCAAGAAATACCAGAATCACGACACTGGATATCTGGCAATCGTATCAGACGGAAATCCCAACTGGATTTTCCCACAAGAACTGTTCGGATCAGGGCTATCTCTAACTTTTGAAGGTAGAGAATTTCCCGCTCCTGTCCGTTTTGGAGAGTGGTTAACTATTCAAAACGGCAATTGGAAAACTCCACCTTCTGAAGATCAAATAGAAATACACGTTCAAGAGGCATATATAAGAGACTAAATGAGAGATGAAAGAAAAGAAAAGTATTTATCCAGCTTACAGCAATCAGGGACAGGGACAGGGTCAAAAACATCCCACTTAATCTTTCCAATGTCTTGTGGATCAGAAATTATATTTATCTGCTTGTCTGAATAATAAGGTTGTTCTTCAACAGATATATTTGTGGTAATAAGTCTCTTTCTGTATGTTAGAGCCTCTAAAGTTCTTAATGTTGGGAAATCGTTTCTAAAAGCAACTATTTCTAATAATGCTTGAGAATTATTGACCCATTTTACTACCTCAGCGTAATCAAGAGGTTTATCAAGATAGATTATGCCGGGCATATTGACTCTATCTTTCTTTGAAGCGCCATGGATCATAAAAACGCATTTCTTGTCAAGCTTAATGAGTTCTCGGCAGCATTGAACTATAATATCGTGACGACCCTTATCTTCCCCAATAAAAAATACGTCACTAGAGTACTCTTCGCCAATATAATTAGTTGCCCTTGAATATGGAACCTCATGATAAATCCAACCGTATTTCTCTTCAAACGAAGGGGTCATTGTCAATACAAAATCATAACTGTTCTCAACTCTCAGAAGGCGTTCATCAGTCAATGGGTTAAGACCCAAATATATGAGCTTCGATAGAGGAAATGTCTTTTTTAAAAATCTCAAAGAATCTACAGAAAACGCAAAAGGAGAAGTTTCATGCACTAAAAAAAATACAGGATCGTGCTTCTGCTTTCTTAAGCGTTTTATCGAAGGATTAACTTTGAGCCAGTGGCTCTGAAAAGGAACTTCATATTTTTTATTCAAAAAATATGACTTATGCAAATCATAAAGAAAAAAACGTACTCTATTTTTCATCTGACGCAGAGGGTCAAGAATCAAAACATCATTTCTTTTTTCAAGTGAAGAATAGATAACCTTCCACATACCTTCTTCTAGACAAGGACAAACCACATAATCGATTTGGCTACGCAAAACTATCCCCCTTAACAAAACTAATAGGATAAGGTACTCAAGAGTATTTTATGATCAATAAACTCATTTAACTTTATCAGTAACATCCTCTCTGTTGCTAAAGTCTAGCTAATTTTATCTCAAATTGGTTTAAGCTTTATAAAAAGCACCATCTGTCGAACCCGGAGCAGATCCCCCCTTCTCAACAAGCTGTATTTCAATTGCTTCTAACCGATAGGCATACCCTTCAGTTCCAGCGCTTTCTCCATTTTTGGCCCATCCGAGCCATCCGAAATTCTGCGCATGGACGCGATAATAAATATCATAGTTTTCCGCAATTTCTCCAGTTAGCTGTATCTGAATAGCTTCTAAACGAAGAGATTGTCCAGATGTGCCCGACATCTCTCCATCTGACTTCCAACCACTCTCCCAACCAAGGTTTTGTATGTGAGTGCGATATTGGATAGAACCCGAATATTGAGAAGTAACCGCCGACCCCAGCTCTACCTTTATGCCCTCAAGCCTTTTTGACTGACCAGTAGTGCCTGAGGTGGCGCCATTATAAATATCACCTTGCCAGCCTATATCTTGTATATGAGTGTTGTACTTTATTTTTTGCACTAATTTAAAAGTATCACTTGTCGAACCCGGAGCAGATCCCCCCTTCTCAACAAGCTGTATTTCAATTGCTTCTAACCGATAGGCATACCCTTCAGTTCCAGCGCTTTCTCCATTTTTGGCCCATCCGAGCCATCCGAAATTCTGCGCATGGACGCGATAATAAATATCATAGTTTTCCGCAATTTCTCCAGTTAGCTGTATCTGAATAGCTTCTAAACGAAGAGATTGTCCAGATGTGCCCGACATCTCTCCATCTGACTTCCAACCACTCTCCCAACCAAGGTTTTGTATGTGAGTGCGATATTGGATAGAACCCGAATATTGAGAAGTAACCGCCGACCCCAGCTCTACCTTTATGCCCTCAAGCCTTTTTGACTGACCAGTAGTGCCTGAGGTGGCGCCATCGCCTTTATATTGCATCCAACCTATATCCTGAACGTGGGTTGAATACTTAACCTTCGCATCAGATGCGTCGTCAAAATGCGTATAACAATAATTCATATCAACAATACCACTGATACCCGACACGCTACCTGAAGAAGAATACTGCCACAAGCTATAATCGCCATCATACCCGCAAGAGCTGTAATATTGGGCAACCCAACGGTCATAACTATCGAGCTGAGTTGCATACAAACAGTTGTTCCACCAGTTGAGGTTTGCATATACTCCCGCCGTGTAACCAGCATTGTTGATTTGATCGCAGAATGATTTAGCAAATTGAGTTAAAGTGCTTCTTCCCAAATAAAGAGTTGAGTCATTTTCCATGTCTATATAGACAGGAAGCGAAGGGTTGTGCCCGCTCAACAAACGCTTCACATGAGCAACTTCTGAATTAATTTGACTGTAAGACTGCGCATACGAGTAAATATACACACCATATGGAATGCCTAGTCGTTCGCATTCAGACACGTTGCGAGCCCATTGTTTATCGTCTTGAGAGGTATCATCGTCACCGTAGCCAACGCGAAGAATAGCAAAATCAACTTCCCCGCTATTTTTTACGGCATCCCAATTAATCCAGCCTTGATGCTCACTAACGTCAATACCTTTGGCTACTACCGATTTATTTGAAGAAGAAAGCGAGAATAAGCTAATACCGTTTTGATTGTTGCTCTGTTTGTCCAGGTTGCCATATTCATCGGAAATACTTAGCTGACCATTTTGGTAACGCCAACTATTCATGTTATCTTGGCTTTGGGTTGTGTTTTGAGTTTGATATGCTGACTGAGTGTTTTTAGTCACTTTTTCAGAATCATTAGTCTCTGAAGAATCAGGCCAAGTAATTATTTCTGTGCCAGTTGCGCCATCCCCTGAACCTTCCGTGACATCGGAATCATCGATAGCTTCAAAACCCTCATCGTTGTTATGAATGGAGTCATCGGTGCTTTCATTGCAACAATCAAGTGCTTCCGTAGCAATTTGTTCAACCGAAGAATTATCCGAAATGTCATAGACAGAGGCTTCATCAGTTGCAAGCGAGTTCACCGGAGACCACACCATAGCAAAGGCCATGGCAACAGCCGTTAATAAAGCAGAAATTCTTCTTTTCATGGAATCTCTTTCTTGTTGAGTTTGCCCAGTTTGCTTTAATACACATCGTAAATCTATAAGAAGAAAGAGTAGTAAACAAGTTTTTCATTGCATTAATCGAGCCAATGGCTCTTTTCTCCTAGTGCTTGATTTCAATCGTATTCTGAACACTGCAAAAGCAAACTGGATACAAGCTACATTTTGAGTTTTTCTAGGAAATAACTGCCTCAAGGCGTCCAAAGCGCGATTGTAATCAAGCGTCATTTCTTTCATACCAAAGTGAGGGTTAAGTTTCACGGGGTAACTACCTAAAGATCTCATGGGGACAATATGAAATAGGGTCTCACAATGTTCTACTTATATCGTCTTTATACACTCTTTGGTTCATGTTGTGGTCAATGGTATAATTCCAAGTTGATCATTTAACTATGTCTGAGGATTATTGCATTGAAAGCGCTTTTGGTTATACCTGCATACAATGAAGAAGAATCAATCGTAAAAACCGTTCAACAGGTGATATCGGCTGGATATGACTACATTGTTATCAATGATGGATCTACAGATACCACGCTTGAAGTTTGTCGAAAGAATGGCATTAAGGTTCTTGATCTAAAAAGTAATCTTGGTATTGGTGGCGCAGTTCAGGCGGGTCACAAATACGCAAAAAAATATGGCTATGATGTAGATATCCAATTCGACGGTGATGGACAGCATGATATTTCGTTTGTTTCTCTTCTCTTGAATGAAATAGAAAAAGGGAACGATTTAGTAATAGGGTCGCGTTTTATAGGTGAGGAAAAGAGCACTTTTCAATCCACTTTTATGCGTAGACTGGGTATAAGATGGCTTTCTTTTGTTATTGGCAAAGACGGAGGAAAGTCGATAACCGATCCTACATCAGGGTTTCGAGCTTCAGGGAAAAAAGCAATAGAACTGTTTTGTGAATCATATCCTATCGATTACCCAGAGCCAGAATCTATTGTAAAAGCTAAGAAAAATAATCTTTTAATATCTGAGGTTCCAGTATCTATGAACGAACGCCAAGGAGGGTCGTCTTCTATAAAACTTTTTTCAAGCATGTATTACATGATTAAAGTTACTATTGCGATTCTGATCCTTAAAGCTTCTAGGAGATAATATGTTAGTGCTAAGAATTGTGATTGCCATTCTTTCTGTAATATTTTTTATTGGAGTGTGCTTTCAAGTTTCTAAAGGTAGGTTATTGCTAAGGTATTCGCTTCTTTGGATGGCGCTATCAATAGTTGCTTTAATTATCGTGGCTTTTCCTGAGATTCTTTATTACTTATCCTCTGCTGTGGGCTTTGTAATGCCTTCTAATTTTGTGTTTTTTGTTGTTTTGTTCTTTTCGCTAGCAATCTCACTTTCTCTTAGCATTGTTGTTAGCCGTCAACAAATGAAGATAAAAAATTTAGTCCAAGAACTTGCTTTATTGGAATACGGAGTAAATGAAAATAGAGAAAAGATTGATCAAAAATAAAAGAACTAACACAGCAATTGTCTATTGAAAAATACGAGCGTTATTGCAACGATAAAGAGCATAAAAATAAGGAGTGATTTTTAGGATCACCCGAAAACATGGCGTTTTCGGAATTTTGCAACTTAGAATTGAGGTCGAGCGAATGCCTAAAACTTCGCATCTTCCATCAATCTCAGTCCTTGTGCCAGTCTACAACGTGGAAAGCTATCTGCGCCAGTGTCTTGATTCGCTTCAGAATCAAATATTCAAGGATTTTGAGATAATTTGCATTAATGATGGTTCAACAGATGCATCGCGTGAAATAATTCAGGAATATATCAACAAAGATAGTCGCTTTAGCGTGATTGATAAAAACAATTCCGGCTATGGGGCTTCTATGAACAGAGGGCTTAAAAAAGCTCAGGGTAAATATATTGCAATTCTTGAATCAGATGATTTTTTTGAGCCTTTTGCGTTGGAAAAACTGTATGAGGCAGCAGAGAAATATAACGCACAGGTTGTTAAAGCCGATTTTTGGTTGTATTGGTCTCAGCCTAAGGAACACAAAAAGGCGTTTGGTATTATCGCTAAAAAAATGGCTGACAGGCTTGTTGATCCGCAAGTAGAACACGATATTTTCTATAAAAAGCCGTCTATTTGGTCGGGGATGTACCAACGCGAATGGCTAGAACAAAGCAATATCGATTTCTTGGAAACGCCAGGAGCATCGTATCAAGATGCTGCTTTTAACTTTAAGGTTTGGGCATCTGCCGAAAGGGCAGTTTTTCTAACAACCCCCATTCTGTTTTATCGTCAAGACAACGAGCAATCTTCTGTGAACTCTCCAACAAAGGTATTTTGCGTTTGTGATGAATATGCCGAAATGGATCGCTATCTCAAGAAAAACCCAGAGAAATACGAGTGCCTTAAATATGTAAAGCAACGTATGAAAATAAACAGCTATCTTTGGAATTATGACCGCTTGAGCCCGGAGCTACGCAAACAGTTCTTAATCCGAATGACTGAGGAGTTTAAAGCAGACGAGCAAGCTGGTTTGTTTGACTGGTCTGCGCTTGAATATTTTGAAGAAGTAAATGTGCGCGCCATACTCAATTCGCCCGAAGCTTTTGTAGAGGGGCGTGAAAAGCTTGCAAAGCCAGGAAAGATAAACACCTTTAAGCATTATTACCATCTTGGTGGCTGGCCATTGGTTAAAAAAGTTCTAGTAGCCAAAGCACAAAAGGGGGAATAACATGCCTGCATTGTCGGTAATTATTCCTGTTTATAATGTTGAGGAATACCTTGAATGGTGTCTTGAATCTTTGCGTGTGCAAACGTTTTCGGATATAGAAATTGTTTGCGTCAATGATGGCTCCACTGATGGCTCGCGAGCCCTCCTTTCGCAATGCCAAGAAAAAGATAAGCGCATTAAAATTATTGATAAAGAAAATGGTGGATTATCGTCAGCGCGCAATGCGGGAATTAAGGCAGCAACCACAAATATCGTTTGTTTTCTTGATTCCGATGACAGGTTTGCTCCAAATGCTTGTGAAGTAATTGTTAAAACCTTTAATCAAACCGATGCCGATGTGGTTACCTTTGGAGCGAATTGTTATCCAAAAGAAGCAGGTTATCCGTGGCTTGAAGAGCATCTAAGCCCCCGAGACGCAGTGTATGAGCCCTTCCATAAAGATCTTCTTTTTAAAGAAATGTCGCTGCCGTTTGCGTGGCGCACAGCATGCAAACGTTCTTTTCTTCTTGAAAACAATATTTTATTTAATGAAGAAGTAAAATTTGGCGAAGACCAAGTGTTTCATTTTGCTATATATCCGCGCGCTCATAAAACCGTCTTAATTTCTAATAAGTTGTATGACTATCGCGTTGCCCGTGAAGGCTCTCTGATGGCAACGGTTACTTCTGATTTGCAACGTAAGGGCTTGGAACATATTCCCATTGCCCGTGCGATTCTTTCAGACTGGAAAACGCTAGGTTTATTGGATAAATATTCAGCGGATATGCTTAACTGGATTGTCGAGTTTAATGTATACGAAGTTCTTAGCTTGCCCTCAGAGAAGGCATCCGTAGTTCTTGATTCCGTGGGGGGTCTTATTGGAGAGTTTTGGACTGAAGAAGATCTGGATGTAGCGCAACTTCCCAAAGCAACAAAAGAGGTACTCAATCTTTGTTTAAGCGATAAAGCTCGATCAAGGTTTCAGCTGTTGAATAAAAAGGCGCAATATCGAATTGCCCAGGATGGTCTAAGGCCATTTATAGCACGCATGCTAAAGCGATAACTAATAGGTTGACCAGGAGGAACTATGAAAATCAAAATGCTTGGTCTTTGCAGGGGCGATGGAAAACTTTATATAAAAATAAAAACATCTAAGCCGGTTGAAGCCCATTCTTTTTTTGTAAGGCTTAAAGGTGCAGGACGGTTGTTTCCTATACATTGTTATCCGTATAACGAATTCGCACCTTGCGTGCTTGCCACGCCGGCTTCTTGCCAATCCGGTGTGCCTGCGACTCGGTTACCATCAGCGTCTGCGACAGAAGATGCTGAAGATGTCTGCATATTTTGGGTTTTAGAGTTACCTGTTTTAAACATTCCTTCCGTGGAGATTGAATGTATATACAACGGTAAAACTGTTGGAGTTTTGCCTATAAAATATGCTTTTGCTAAATGGGCTTCCCGTTTTAACTACCGAGCAAAAAAAGAGCTATGTGCCTCTATTCGTGATTATGAAGAAGCATTTACCAAGGGGCAGTATCAAATTAAAATTCTGCGTTTTCTTGAGGGTGAAGAGGGGATAGTTTGGCGAACGGTGGTTTCATGGCAAGGCAATAGCAAGCAAAAACCTGTTATTTGTGTCTTCGATGGAGTTGGTAAGCCACTTGCTTCAAAACAGTACTTTTTTGAATTTCAGCCAGCTTCTGCCCCTGATGAAGATAATAAGCTGTTTTATTCGGTGGAACTTCCGGTTGATCAAAAGTATTTCTTTTTAGTTGCGGGTGAGAGTGAAGAGCAGTGCAAAGCATTTGCTTCTGGCGAACAAGGTAGCAAATATGGCAATCAAACAGTTAAGCCAGGCTTTTGCTCTATCCACGAAGAATCCTACGAAGGTTTTAAATACGACTCATGGCGTTATATGAAAGACGCTCGCGCAGATGATAGAGCGTATCAGGCGTGGTTTAAAAAGAATCAAGCGCAAAAGAAGGAGCTTTTCAGTCAACGAAAAATGGTATTTGAAAGAGCGCCTCAAATTAGCATTGTGGTTCCTTGCTTTTGTTCGAATAAACTGTTTCTTTTTCAGATGATTAAATCAGTGATGGAACAAAGTTATCAAAATTGGGAGTTGCTCCTGTTGGATGCTTCGCCTGAATCAGGAGTTGTGCAACATGCGGTAAAAACATTCCGCGATAGACGCATTCGTTACATTGACCTTGGTAAAAACGAGGGCATTGTTAAAAACACCAACGAGGGAATAAAAGCCGCTAAAGGCGAATTTATTGCTTTTCTTGATCATGATGATTTACTTGAGCCGGATGCGCTCTATTGCTATATTGTTGCACTTAACAAAAAACCAGCCACAAAAGTATTTTTTTGTGACGAAGATTTGTTTGAAAAACCAGGCACTTACATTCAGCCAGTATTTAAAACACAACTCAATTTAGATCTTTTATATAGCCATAATTGCGTAACTCATTTCTTAATGATTGAGCGGGACTATTTGTTAGGCATAGGTCTTTCGAAAGAAGAGGTTTCGGGCGCGCAAGATTATGACATAACGCTTAGAGCCTATGAAGGTGGCGGGGAGTTTTGCCATGTTCCTCGTGTTCTTTATCATTGGCGCATGCACAGCGGGTCTACGAGTGGAGACAATATAGGCGGAAAGCCTTATGCACAAGAAGCAGGCAAGATTGCACTTCAGAAGCATTTTGAGAGGCGCGGCATTGTAGCAAAAGTTGCAGAGACAGATCATTTGTTTGTTTATAGGACTACATACAAACTGCCAGATCCAAACCCGATGGTGAGCATTGTGATTCCAAGCAAAGATCATATTGATATGCTTGATGCTTGCATAACCTCGATACGTAATAAGGTTACTTATACCAATTACGAAATTGTTGTGGTGGAAAATAACAGCGTAGATCCTCAAACGTTTAAGTATTACGAACGTCTGCAGTTTAATCATAGGCAAGTAAGGGTGGTTACGTGGTCAGAAGAGTTCAATTATTCAAAGATAATCAACTTTGGTGCGCGGTATGCAAAAGGTAAATATTTTCTTTTTCTTAATAATGATACCGAGGTTATAACACCAAATTTTATAGAGGAAATGATGGGTTATTTGCAACGCCCTGAGGTTGGTGTTGTGGGGGCAAAGCTTTATTTTCGCGATGGGTTAACCCAGCATGCAGGAATGTTAGTTGGAGTTCATGGCGCCGTTGCCCACGTTAATCAGGATTTTTCAAAAAATAGAGAAGGCTATCTTGCTCGTGCTGTTAGACCGGGGAATTTTTCTGGTGTTACAGGAGCATGCCAAATGGTTAGGCGCGAAGTGTTTGAAGAGGTGGGTGGCTACACAGAATCGCTCGCTGTTGGCTTTAACGATATTGATTTTTGCTTAAAGCTTATTCAAGCAGGTTATCGTGTGGTGTTTACTCCTTATGCAGAACTCTATCATTATGAATTTGTTTCTCGTGGCAGAGAGGTTGCCAGTTTAGAAAAACTTAAGCGTTGGGAGCAAGAAAAAGCAAACTTTACGGCAAGGTGGCAGAAAATTTTTGATAAAGGGGATCCGTTTGGTAATCCAAACTTGGATAAGAACAGTTTGTATTATGCTTTGAGTGAAGATTAGGGCATTTGACTGGCTTCAAAGAGCGGTTGACGTGGTTCTTGTGTTAGCATTTAGGTTTGTTGTTTAGTTTAAAATGATGATTGCCTAAAGGCTGTTTAGTGCAGGAGAATCTGTGTATGAGTGATCTTAAAGCTCAAGCTAAGAAAGACTGGTTCATATTAACTTCGCTGGTTTCTAAAGACTTTAAACTTAAATATCGTCGCAGTGCTTTAGGTGTATTATGGTCAGTACTTAATCCGTTGCTGATGATGATTGTTCTAACGGCAGTTTTCTCTACCGTTTTTCGTTTTCAAATTGAGAATTTTGCTTTGTACTTGATTTTAGGACAAACATTGTTCGGCCTTATGTCTGATGCCACTTCAGGCGCAATGTCTTCCATTATTGATTCAGCTTCTTTGATTAAAAAAATACGTATCAATAAGATATTGTTTCCGTTGGAAAAAGTTGCTTTTGCACTGGTTAATTTTGTAATTTCGCTCATTGCTGTTGTAGCGGTAATGATATTTTTTCAAGTTGTTCCAACACTCAATTTGCTGTTTTTGCCACTTCTTTTGTTGTATATGTTCGTGTTTAGCTTGGGGCTTGGCTTATTAATTTCGGCTTTGTCAGTTTTTTTTAGAGACGTTATGCATTTATGGAGCGTTGTTTTAACGGCATGGACGTATGCCACCCCTCTTTTTTATCCCATTGAAATTTTGCCAGATTTTTTGGCGCCACTTATGCAATATAACCCCATGTATCACTATGTTACCTATTTTCGCGAAATAGCACTCTGGGGTACAACGCCAAGCCTAACAGAAAATCTTATCTGTTTTGGATGTGCTGTAGCGGCTCTTATAGTGGGATATGTGGTATTCCGTGCTAAAGAAAAGAAATTTATCCTTTATGTATAAAAGGGGCTCATTATGCCAGAAAATGTTAATACTTCTGCTTTGGTAATCGATGGTGCAAGCCAAGGAGATGCTAGTGATAATCGCGAAACAATGATCAAAATTGATCATGTTTCCATGGTGTTCAATATGGCATCAGAGCAGCTTAATAACTTGAAGGAATACGCAATTAAGTTGGCTAAGCGTGAGCTTTTTTTTGAAGGGTTTAAAGCACTTGATGATATTTCCTTTGAAGTAAAAAAAGGCGATGTGTTTGGCATTATGGGAACCAACGGCTCAGGTAAGTCGACGCTACTAAAAATTGTTGCAGGAGTGTTGGAGCCTTCGGAGGGAACATGTGAGATCAATGGTAGTATTGCTCCATTGATTGAGCTTGGTGCTGGCTTTGATATGGATTTAACTGCAAGAGAAAACATATATCTCAATGGTGCTTTGTTGGGGTATTCGAAGAAGTTTATCGATGAGCATTTTGATGAAATAGTTGAGTTTGCAGAAGTTGAAAAATTTCTTGATATGCCCCTGAAAAACTATTCTTCGGGCATGGTTGCACGCATTGCTTTTGCAATTGCTACGGTTATTGTTCCTGAAATTCTGATTGTTGATGAGGTTCTTTCAGTTGGCGACTTCATGTTTCAAAAGAAGTGTGAAGACCGCATTAATCAGTTAATCGAAGAGTATGGCGTTACGGTTTTAATTGTTTCGCACAGCAATGAACAAATTGCGCGTTTGTGCAACAAGGCAATCTGGATTGAGAAGGGGCATACGCGTTTACTTGGTGATGTAGAAGAAGTTTGCCGTGTGTATGATGGCTTAGGTGGTCGTACAGGAAGTCTTGAAGCTGAACAAAGGGTTTTTAAAGCGCTAGAAAAGGCAACTAAGTACAAAGAAACTTTTGATTCTTATCAGGTATTTGATGGTGATAATTATGCGAGCATAAACACAAAAATGGTTCGCGCTGCGTGGGGGAATGAAAAGGTAGATTTAGTTGCGCTTGCTTGTGATGGATCTCATGTGAATACTATTGTGGCTAATGCGCTTGCGGCAGGATATAATGCCCCCGTGTTGCCCATTTCACCTGATGGAATTCCTGATCCCGTTGAGCAATATTTGTCTCATATTAAACCAAAAACAATTCTTTTGTTTGATTGTTGGGGTAAGGCAATGCTAGCCGAAGAGATGCTTAAATCTTTATCTTGGTCACCTGATGTTGTTGTATTCGGAAAAGGTAAAGAAGTTCTTGATTTTTCGGTTGAGGTTTATGAGTTTGGAAAAAAGAAAAATTTTTGGGCTGATGAAATAGCTTTAATAGATTTTGAAAACAATCCTGCATCGTTAGTTGCCGCTCCCTACATCTATAGCAAAAAGTGCCCTCTTTTTGTGGTAAAAGATGAACAAAACAAAGCGCCTCTTGTAGATATTATTAACGAAGGAGTGCAAAAAGTCGTTGTTTTTGCTGGAACAAAACATCCTGTTGTCCAACAAGTTATAAGTGAGTATCCTGAGAAAATCGTACTTCTAGAAAAGGAGAGCCAAACGCTAACTTGTTGGAATATATCGAATTATGTTTCAAAAACACTATCCTTTAACGCATCAACCGGAAAGAAGTTTTGTCTATCTGCTTTAACTATTGGACAATGGCCTAATTTATTGGCATGTGGCTGTTTTGGCGCTCGAAAAAATACTCCACTTTTGTTGTGTGATAATACGGATTTGGATTCGATTGCCCAGTCTCTTAATTTAGTTGCTGATGAAAATATTAGATATCTTTCATTTGTCGCTGGATCTGCAGGGATGAATGATGCGGATAGAAAGCTATTCTGCTCAGAAGCGTTTGGGAATTAACCAACTATGGGTTTGTAAGTTATTTGTTGGTAAGAGGAAAACTATCATGGGCTTTACTGTTGATTTTGGCTTGATTTGTAGAGATGCGGGAAAAATATTCATTCGTGCAGTTTCCGGAAATTTACCTGGAGGTTATACGTTAGAAGTTGAGAGTTTTATTGGAGAAGAGAAACGCTCATGCCTGCTGTTTCCGGATGAAACGAAGGCCTATAAAGGAACAAACTCATCTTGGATTGTGGTTGCTCCTCAATTTTTAAGACAGGAACTTGTTTTTGTTTTCAGGGATCCTAAAAGAAATATAGTATCTTCAGTGTCAAAAAGTCTTTCTTTAGAAAAGATTAAATGGCTTTCCCGTTATCATTATCGCGCTAATCGAAACGCTGCTTTTGAAATAAGAAATTATGATGCTGAGCGTGATTTCGACCTAATTAGAGTTGATTTATTTGAATGTATTTCTGAAAACGACAAGGATATATTTCATGGTGCACTGTATGTTCAGGGAAGTGTTACATCTTCGGTTGAACTAGAGTGTTGTTCTGAGCAAGGAGAGATTGTATCCTCAGATTTTGTTCATATGGGCGAAAAGCTTGAAAAGCTTGTTGCATATTCGAACAGAGCATATCGCAAAATTCTTTTTTCAATAAAAGTCAAAAAAGCAGCAAATCTAAGAGTGTTTCAGGTCAAGGAAGCGGATACTGGGAGGCTTCTAAGAGGCTTTAAGGCTCTTGAGCGTGACCAATATGAAAAAATTGAAAAAGGATCTCAGCTCTTTTCGCTTAATGCGCAAGTCGATCCAGCGTATCATCAGTGGTTTATCGAGCACAGGGTGACGCCGATATATCTAAAAGCACAAAGAGAGTATCTTTTCAAACATTCCTATAAATTCAGCATCATTGTTCCGCTGTATAAAACGCCATTAATCTTTTTTGACGAGATGGTGGAATCTGTCAAAAACCAAAGCTATGAATCTTGGGAGTTGATTTTGGTTAATGCTAGTCCTGAGGATTTGGTTTTGTCTGATAGGGTACAGGAAGTAGTCAAAGAAGATCCAAGAATAAAAGTTATAAAACTCGAGAAAAACTTGGGGATAACGCTAAACACTAATGCGGGCGTGGATGTTGCCACGGGCGATTTTATTTGCTTTTTTGATCATGATGATATTCTTGAGCCCGATTTGCTTTTTGAGTACGCAAGAGCGCTTGAGAAAGACTCTGACATTGATTTGTTGTATTGCGATGAAGATAAACTGCTGAAAGATGGGTTTTATTCTCAACCATTTTTTAAGCCGGATTTTTCAATTGATTTGCTTCGTAATAATAATTACATTTGCCATATGCTAACGGTTCGTAAGTCGGTTTTAGATGCGTTACCAAAGGCTGGTTCGGAATTTGATGGCGCACAGGATCACAACTTAACTCTGAAAGTATCAGAGGTTGCACGTAAAATTCAACATATTTCGAAGGTTTTATACCATTGGCGAATGAGTGAAACTTCTACAGCAGCAGATGCAGACAGCAAACCTTATGCCACAAGTGCGGGAATCAAGGCAGTGTCAGATCATTTGGAGCGACTTGGGATAAAGGCAGATGTTGAGCAATCAAGAAGACCTTTTACTTATAAAATCACCTATGCAGTGACAGAGGAGCCTCTTGTTTCGATAATAATTCCTTCCAAAGATGCAATCAATCTACTTGATCAGTGTGTTACGTCTATTATTGAAAAATCGACATATCCTAATTATGAGATAGTGATAATTGAAAACAATAGCACTAATAAGGAAACGTTTGAGTATTACGAAAAGTTGCAGAGTCAATATGATTTTGTTCGTGTCGTAACCTGGGAATATGAGTTTAATTTTTCAAAACTTATGAATTATGGTGCCCTGCATGCAAATGGGGAGTATCTTATCCTTCTTAATAACGATACTGAAGCGCTTACTGTTAACTGGATTGAGCGGATGCTCGGTATTTGCCAACGTGACGAGGTGGGCATTGTCGGCGTAAGGCTACTTTATAAAGACAATACTATTCAGCATGCTGGATTATGTGTTACGGGTGGTGTTGCGGGGCACCTCAATCGTGCTTTGCCAAAAGGAGATTGGGGATATTTCGCCCTTGCAGATGCGGAACAAAACTTTAGTGCAGTTACTGCAGCCTGTTTGATGGTAGAAAAATCACTCTTTAATAAGGTGGGTGGTTTTACTGAAGATCTTGCTGTTGCCTTTAATGACGTGGATTTTTGCTTAAAAGTACGTGAGGCTGGAAAACTAATTGTTTATACCCCTGAGGTTGAACTGTATCATTATGAATCTATTTCTCGAGGTGATGAAGATACGCTAGAAAAGAAAGTGCGATTTCATAAAGAAGTTGCTTACATGAATGATAAATGGGCTACGTTTTATATGGCAGGCGATCCATATTTTAATAAAAATTTCGATATGACTGAACCCTATAACAGGTATTATCGCTTACCTCACTTTGAATAATCCGCAACCAGCGTAACAAATCTGTTTTTGGTATTTTAAACCCCGATTAGTATGATTGCTCATAAAAATGCTCTAAATTCGTGCCATTGCTGCCCATATGTAAATTAGGTTCATCGTGTTTAAGGTGAAGAGCGTTAATAAAATCAGAGGAGAATAGGATTCTTTTCTTTGGGTGTTTTTTGTTCTGAATAACAAAAAGATTAGGGGCGCAAATGGCAAGAGGTATCTGCCCTGTACACCTTCGATTGCAAACTCAGTATTGAGGGTCCATCCTAGCAACATTGACGACGAAATTGCCATAAACATTAAAAAGGAAAGTGTTCCAAAAAAACACTTCATTTTCTTTGTTGGAATTAACGAGTCTTCGTCTGATTTTCTTGCGGTATACAAAAGAATAAAGAGAAATAAGAGAATAAAAAACCAAGGAGTTTTAAGTTCGGGCTGAAACCATCCAAGAGACCCCCCAAGGAAGGTGCTCAAATAGAAATCAAATTGTTGATTAATTGTGTTTACAAGTATAAAAATAGTATGTAGAGGATCATTTATTAAATCTGATAGATCATAAAAATGCCCCGCTTCTGTTCCGCGATAATCTGTTTGGCTTTGCGTAGATTCAGCTGATAAAGAAGTGCTTGTTGACCAAAGCAAATCAGGGAGCTTAGATAAAGCTACTGCAAGTAAAATGAGACCTATTAATCCAAATTTGTAGCAATAGGCTATTTTTTTTGATGGAAAATTTGCATTAGGGATGAGGAATACAAGGAAGGCCGATAGAGCATAGAGAATTTTGCAAGGAGCAAGGAGAAACGTTACTACTGGAATAGCTACGAGGAGTTTTTTTGAACACATTTTTTGTGAATATATACCCTTTAAGCAAAGTGATATCAGCAACAAGCTTAGTCCGATGACTGTTGAATCATAGGAATAAGAGCTTACGATATGTAAAGTCATGGGCAGAAAAGTTATTGTGGCGAATAGGGTTTTTCCAACGGGTGTGATTTTATAAGCCATGAAGGCCAAGAGGGCAAACCAAAGGAAATTAAATAATCGACCAATATAGAAAGTTGCGAAGCTGTTTAGGTTTAAAAACTGACAAAGCAATAATCCTATTGTAGAGAAGAGTCTCGTTTGGGGGGGATTCCCAGAAATGCTTGGTTTCTCTAGAGAGGATAAAACATATTCTGAATTTGAGCTATTGGAGATAGATTCAAGAATGTTGTGATAGTGTTCTTTGTTCATCGAAGCGCTCATCGAAGAAGAAATAGCTTCGTTGCAAAAATCAGAATCGGAACTTCTCATTGATACGAATTGGCTGTCTGAGTCGTTTCCTGTAATAATTGTTGAGTAATAATATGCAGATTTATAATGATAGGTTTCGTCTGGTGCGGTTCCTGGTAGAAAAACAGCACTATACATTAATCCAAGAACTAAAAGTGTTGCAAGATAAAAGCGAGGTAAAACTTTTGAGTCGTCTCTTTTGGAAAAGTGTTTATACGAAAGAAAGAACAGAATAATTAGCAGTGAGGATATAATCCCTAGTACTAAAATCATTTTTGAAGAATAACCAACAGCGATAGAATTAAATTTATAAAAAAATATAGAACTTAAAATAGCAATCAGAGCGAGAGTAATAACGGTAAGTAATGTTTTATTTTGCTGAAAAAAGGACGATATTTTGCTGGGCATAATAGGCTTTCTGATAGAGTGAAGTAACCGGGTAAATTATAACTTTGCAATTATATCCGATTTGCGTCATTGAATCACTTGGTATTTTAGTATGAAAGAAGTGATTCAATGTTATTTAGTTGGTTTTGATTACTAGGAGGTTTAAGTGAAAGGCATTATTCTTGCAGGTGGTTCAGGTACACGCTTATATCCCCTTACCACCGTTACTAGTAAACAACTTTTGCCTGTTTACGATAAACCAATGATTTATTATCCTTTGTCCGTTTTAATGATGGCAGGCATTAGGGATATCCTCATTATTTCAACGCCTACTGATCTGCCTAATTTTGAGCGCCTGTTAAAAGATGGCTCTGATTATGGGGTAAATCTTTCATATGCAGAGCAACCCTCGCCCGATGGCTTGGCACAGGCTTTTATTATTGGTGAAGAGTTTATCGACGGCGATTCATGCGCTCTCGTTTTAGGTGACAACATTTTTTATGGCAATGGGCTTGGACGACACCTTAAGCGTGCCGTTGAAGATGCAGAAACAAAGGGTGGCGCAACCGTATTTGGTTACCATGTTGATGACCCTGAGCGTTTTGGTGTTGTTGAATTCGATAAAGACTTCAACGCAATTTCCATCGAAGAAAAGCCTGAACACCCCAAGTCAAACTATGCGGTAACGGGTTTGTATTTTTATGACAATCGCGTGTGCGAATTTGCCAAAAAGGTTAAACCTTCTGCACGCGGCGAGCTTGAAATCACTACGCTCAACCAGATGTATTTAGAAGATGGCGCGCTTAATGTTGTTACGTTGGGCAGGGGTTATGCATGGCTTGATACCGGAACGATGGAATCTCTTTTTGAGGCATGCGAATTTGTTCGTGCGGTAGAGCGTAGCCAGGGTTTGTCGGTTTCTGTCATTGAAGAAATTGCTTTTCAAAATGGCTGGATCTCAAAAGATAAGCTTGTTGAGGCTACTCAAAAATATGGCAAATCAGTTTACGGACAGCACCTCCTCAAGGTTGCTGAAGGAAAAATTATTCCCCATAAGGAGCGCGTATAGATGAAACTTCTTATTACGGGTTCAAAAGGGCAACTTGGTAACGAACTTAAGCGTTTGCTAGAAACGGGTCAGGCAGAAATTGGCGCCATTCCTTTAGAGTATAAAAACGCTCAGGTTGATTATGTTGATTATAACCTGCTAGACATCACAAATAACGATGCAGTTAACGCCTGGTTTGCAAACCATTCATACGATGTTGTTATCAACTGCGCAGCGATGACCAACGTTGACGGTTGCGAAACGGCTGAAGATGTCGCCCATGCCGTCAATGCGCAAGGGCCTGAAAACTTGGCACGTGCCTGCGAAGCTCAAAACGCAAAATTCATCCAAGTTTCCACCGATTATGTTTTCCCCGGTACAGATCCTACGCCCCGCACTGAACAAGACCAAACAGGGCCGGTATCTGCTTATGGCAGGTCAAAACTTGCCGGTGAACTTGCCGTGCAGAATACGTGCACAAAGTTTTTCATTGTGCGTACCGCCTGGCTCTATGGCTACGTTGGTAAAAACTTTGTGAAAACCATGCTTAATTTAGGTAAAACCAAAGATGAAATTTCTGTTGTGAATGACCAGCTTGGCAATCCCACTTCTGCCAACGATCTTGCCTACGAAATTCTACAAATTGCTTTAACGGATAATTACGGCATCTATCACTGTACTAATGAGGGAACATGCTCTTGGGCTGATTTTTCCGAGGCTATCATGAAGGGAGCAGACCTTCAATGCATCGTCAATCGGTGCACGAGCGCAGAATACAAAGCAATGAATCCTGCGAGCGCCGACAGGCCAGCCTATTCTTCGCTTGAAAATGAACATCTTAGAAACACCATTGGCAATGAGATGCGCAACTGGCGTGATGCGCTAAACACGTATCTCAAAAACCTCTCTCAATTGGAAGGCTAATACATGTCTGAAGTTTTTTCTCCTAAAAAAATTATCGTAACAGGTGGCGCTGGCTTTATTGGGTCGAATTTTGTTCATTGGGTTGTTGACAACACGCCCGATGTTCACGTAACCGTACTTGATGCCCTCACCTATGCTGGCAACAAAGAAAACTTGGCGGGCATTCCAGAAAATCGTATGACGTTTGTTCATGGAGACATTTGCGATGCGGAATTGCTCGAGCAAATTGTTCCTGGCATTGACGCCATTGTCCATTTTGCTGCAGAATCTCACAACGATAATTCCATTGCAGACCCTGAGCCCTTTGTGCGCACCAACGTGTACGGCACGTATCAGCTTCTTCAAGCGGCGCGCAAGCATAACGTGCGCTTCCATCATATTTCAACCGATGAAGTATACGGAGATTTAGCGCTTGATGATCCTGCTCGTTTTACCGAAGAAACACCTTATCATCCATCAAGTCCCTACAGTTCAACTAAGGCAAGTTCGGATATGCTCGTTCGTGCGTGGTGCAGAACCTACGGCGTGCAGGCCACCATTTCTAACTGCTCAAATAATTACGGTCCTCGTCAGCACATTGAAAAGTTTATCCCGCGCCAAATCACCAATATTTTGTGTGGCATACGTCCCAAGCTCTATGGTGACGGCTTAAATGTTCGCGATTGGATTCACACTGAAGATCATTCCAGTGCTGTCTGGGCAATTTTAACTAAAGGCAAAATTGGAGAAACATATCTAATTGGCGCCGATGGTGAGAAGAATAATATCGATGTGCTCCATGCAATTCTTGAGGGCATGGGCAAAGCAGCGGATGATTTTGATTGGGTAAAAGATCGTCCTGGTCACGATCGTCGTTATGCGATTGATTCAACAAAACTTCGTACCGAACTTGGCTGGATGCCCAAGCATACTAATTTTGCACAGGGTTTGGCAAATACCATTGAGTGGTACAAGAAGAATCGTAACTGGTGGGAAGCAGAAAAAGAAGCAACCGAGGCAAAGTATGCAAAGCAAGGGCAATAACAAGCGTGCTACAAAAACTTTCTGCGCAAGGCCTTAAAACGCCAAAGAGCCGTGTTTTACGTTCGCTGAAGTTTGAGTGCTTACTGTTAAATCACACCACAATATTGGTGTGATTCGTGTAAATGAGTTTTGGTAAACTGATTAATGAAGGTGTTATCATTCGTGATGGCAAGGAACCAAAAACACGATATCAGTTAGCATAAAGCTTTGAAATAATGTTTCTTTTGAATGAGAGGAATAGACGTGACGACAAGCCAAGCAATCCAAAGCGGGAATTTTACCTTTACTAAAACCTCCATTGAGGGCGTAATAATTGTTGACGTAAAAGCTTACGGGGATAGTCGTGGCTATTTCATGGAAACGTACAAAAAACCAGATTTTGTTACGGGTGGTATTGACGTTGATTTTGTTCAGGATAATCAATCAAGCTCCACAAAAGGTGTTCTGCGTGGATTGCATTTTCAAATCAACCACCCTCAATCAAAGTTGGTACGCGTAGTTTCAGGTGAAGTGTTTGATGTAGCAGTTGATTTGCGTGAAGGAAGTCCCACGTATGGCAAATGGGAAGGTACTATTCTTTCCGCTGAGAACAAACGCCAATTCTTTATCCCTCGCGGTTTTGCTCATGGGTTTTTGGTCTTAAGCGATACAGCGGAATTCTGCTATAAATGCGATGATATATATCATCCTAACGATGAGGGTGGCCTTATGTGGAACGACCCTGTAATTGGCATTGAGTGGCCAGCCTTGCAAGGTGATGACACTTTCGATGAATCAAAAATTATCCTGAGCGATAAAGATAAGATTCATCCTGCATTTAATAAATAGGGTAGCTGTGCGTTTAAAGGTCAGAGGAATTTATCCGTGAAAAATAAAATCATTCGAATTGCTTCAATCACATTAGCCCTTGCTCTTTTCTTTGAGTGCGTATTGTTTAATTGGGGACATTGGGAAACTCTGCAATATGGCGATAGTGATATTGCTCCAGAAATTACATATGGGTCTGGCTTGGTAGTTGAGGGCGACTCGGTCACTGTTGCAGACCCATCAAATTCTTATATTGAACTGAGTCATGTCGAAGATGATGTTGAGAATCTTTATTTTGGGGTAACTTCTGTAAATAAAAAAAATTCTGTTCTGCCCATTATTCTTGAAGCTACCGATATAGCAAATGCTTATTACTTCTCCTTGCCGGAAACGGAAGTAACACCGTCTCTTGTTGGGACGAAATATATTGATCTTCATCTTGCCAAGGGCGGTGGTGCTCAGATTAAGATTAACGTTCAGGCTTCGATGGGCACTATATTCTCTTTTGATTCGATTTCTCTTAACAAGCAACAACCATTTTCATTTTCTGTTTTGCGCTTTGGAATTATTTGGTTTGCTCTTTTGTTTTTAGCTGTCATAAGGCCAGGTTCAAGCATATATACAAGAAAGGTTGATTGGGTTGCGCGTTCAACCAAATTCGTCCTCGTTACAATTGCGGTGGTTCAAATTATGGCTTTGTTTGCTATGAGCTATCGAGGTCTTGCTGTTTATGATGAATGGGGAGCGGATGCTGAATACAACCATCTTACTGATGCATTTTTATCGGGGTCGGTTGTGCTGGATAAGCAAGCTCCGGAGTTTCTTAAAAGCCTAGACAACCCTTATGATGTTTCTTCTCGCTCAAACTATTTAGCTTCTATTAATAATCTAAAAATGGCTGACGAATTTACCGATTATGCATACTATGACGGTAAATTTTATTGTTATTTTGGTGCTCTTCCTGCCTTGTTGCTATTTGCGCCTTTTAAAGTATTAACGGGTTGCGATTTGCCAACATGGGTTTCAGTTTTCTTTTTTGGAGCATGTTTGCTCATAGGAATAAAGCTCCTTCTGTATGAGATACTTGTCAGATTGCTTCACCAAAAAACGAATCTGGGATTATTTGTTTTGATGGATTTGTTGTTTGTTGGAGCTTGTGGTCTTTTGTATTTGGGATATCTTCCAACTACGTATTCTGTCCCTATTGTTGCAGGTCTGGCTTTTGCTGTTTGGGGTCTGGCGTGTTGGCTTATGGCTAAAAGAGGTTGTGATTCTTGCAGTTTTGTGAGCACTTCTGAGGCCAATTTTACCCCGTCTCAATCTTTATCAAAGCCGCTTTTGGTTGCTGGTGCCCTTTGCATTGCGCTCACGCTTGGTTGTAGACAGAGCTATATAGTGGTGGCGTTGTTGGCATTCCCAATATTTTGGAATGAGATCACTAAATCTAGGGAGTTCTTTTCTAAAAAAGGATTAGGGAATACGGCGTGCGTACTCATTCCTTTTATTGTGGTTGCTGTTGTTGCTATGTGGTACAACTATGCACGCTTTGGCTCGTTTTTTGATTTTGGCGCTACGTATAATCTAACGAGTAATGATATGACTCATCGTGGGTTTGTGTTTGATCGTTTTCCTTTAGGTGTTTATCTTTATTTATTTCAGCCATGCTCATTCGTTGCTGCTTTTCCTTTTATGACAGTGACTTCAACGGTTTCCGACTACCAGGGATATACCAGTGTTGAGCCAATGTTTGGTGGATTCCTTTTTATTAACGTTCTTGTTTTGATAACAGCGCTGGTGTTTCTGCGAAAGTATAAAATTGAATTTTCTGCCAGGCTTTTTGCAATAGCCTCTTGTTTTCTTGGCTTGTTCTTAATGCTGTTTGATATCCAGGCTTCCGGAATTACAGCACGTTATGTTTCAGACTTTGCTTGGCTATTATTGTTGCCTACGATAATAGTTGTTTTTAATGTTTGGAAACAAATTTCTTCAAAATATCCTCTGAGCGCTTGTGGTGGTAATTATGCGTTAGGCCTCAATCCTGCCAAGGTGCTCCTTGTTGTGCTGATTGGACTTGTTTTGTTGAGTTTTGCTCTTAATGTCGGCTGTTTGTTTATCGAAGGACGGTTCTCGCCACTGGCCACTGGTAAGTACGCGCCGTATCTGTTCTATATGGTGAAAGATTCCCTTTCCTTTTTGTGGTAAATAACGGTATGTCTAGACGAGTCTTTTTTGATTTTTTGTATTAATTTTTGGGCCACAGACAGAAAGACCAACTAAATAAAGCCAAGTGGATTTTGAGACTTTTTTGATAGTACTTTGACAGTTGAATATGGGATAAAGGCATGTTTTTGCCCTACTGAGAGCACGATAACCTAAGCCCATGCGTTTTGAGCTTATAAAGCATTTTGGAGTTTTTTTGGTCGAACTTTAGATTTCCACGAATTTTTTTGACATGACTGAATTGACGGTCTTGGCACGTACGTGCGCTTCCCCTTAAGTACGGCAAGGCAAATTCCCCGGGGGGTTAACAAATGCGCCCTTCGCCCGTTAACACGCCTTTTATCCATATTCGACAGGATTAGTGAAGAATGCGATCACAGCGTCAGATGCGGTGGTCGCCCCACCCAAAATTGTGGCAGAAAGAATATACGAGGAGACATACAGAAACTCTAAAGGTGTCCAGTTTGCTTTTGCAGTGTTCAGAGTACGATTGCAATCAAGCTACTAGTTTATTGACGATTTTTTGGTATGGTTTAAAAAAGTATTTGGATAAACAAATCTTACGAAAGAAAATGATGAAACAAATGCTTTGATGCATTTTAAATATGCAATTTATTGACTAATATATCTGTTGAGCGCATAAGGAGCAATATTGATGGATGAAAAAACTGCGTTAAAGCGTCTGCAAAAAGAAGAACTAGAAATCCTAAAGGTTTTTTCTGATTACTGCTCCAGAAACGGAATTGTATGGTTCCTTGATTCCGGGACAGCTCTTGGGGCAAAACGTCATAAGGGATTTATTCCTTGGGATGATGACATTGATGTTGGAATGCTCAGAGAAGACTATGATAAATTCGTTAAGCTGGCCAAGGAAAGCTTTCCGCAAGGATACTCCTATCATGATTCTTCAAATACCGATGGCTATGCCGGCATGTTTGGAAAAATCTACAAGGATAATACGTGTTTTGCTACTGCGGAGACCATTGAGGCTGGTTGCGATCAGGGAATTTTTATTGACATTTTCCCATTCGACTATTTGTACAAGGATGGTTCAAAAAGAAAAAAACAGCTTTCCCAGGCAGCTTTATGGAAAAATGTTTCCTATTTGTATTATTCGGGAACCATTAATGTTCCTCATAAAGGGCTCTTAGGCTCTCTGGAAGCAAAATTGTGCAAAGGTGCTCATCTGGTTATCAAATCTCTTTTTAATCCATCGAAATTTGCAGAAAAGTTCGAGAGAAGTATACCAAGTTTATCTGGTGATGGTTTGTCGCAAGAGGTGGCGTGTCTTCCGTGTGTTATGGGCATAATGGAGGATGAGGTGTTAGTGCCTCCTACTTATCTTGAGTTTGAAGGGGAAATGTATCCTGTTCCGCATCGGATCGAGGAATATCTTCAGGCTTATTATGGGGATTGGTGGGTTGTGCCAGAAGAAAAGGATAGAAAAACTCACTTGCCTTTAAAGATAGAGTTTTCAGATGGTGAAGTTTTTGAAAATCCTAAGGCGGCTAAACTTTCAGCATAGTGCGATGTCTGCACCTTTTGCGGAATAAAGGCGAACAAAGACTATGTAATAATAGAAAAAAGACTAGAGGCATGGGATTCAATGAAAAAAGTAATCACATATGGTACCTACGATTTACTTCATTATGGACATATTCGTCTTTTGGAAAGAGCAAAAGCGCTCGGCGATTACCTGATTGTTGGGGTTACTTCGGACGACTTCGATAAAACT
This sequence comes from bacterium, assembly GCA_963586955.1. Lineage (GTDB taxonomy): Bacteria > Actinomycetota > Coriobacteriia > Coriobacteriales > Eggerthellaceae > Anaerotardibacter. The sequence goes on along the minus strand of CAVABR010000084.1, from coordinate 18,133 downwards.
CGTGGAAAAATTAATGTCAAGCAGTCTTTAATGGAACGTATTGAGTCGGTCAAAAACCTAGGCATAGCAGATGAAATCATTATTGAAGAATATGTTGGCCAAAAAATAGATGATATTAAAAGATTTGATGTTGACGTCTTTACTGTGGGTTCAGATTGGGAAGGTTATTTTGACTATCTGAAAGAGTACTGTGAAGTTGTTTATCTTGACAGAACACAGGGTGTTTCGAGTACGGAACTAAGATCCAAAGAGCGTTCGTTAAACTTTGGGCTTTTGGGAGAAGGAAGAGTTCTTCAAAAGGTACAAAAGGAAACAGAGCTCATAAACGGCTTAGAGGTTACGAGTGTTTTTTCAAATGATAATGTGGTTTTAGAGAACGCACGGAGTGCCGGTATCAGTATTGCTCAAACATATGATGAGTTTCTTGACAATGTTGATGCAGTTTATATTATTTCTCAGCCTTCTATGCATTATGAACAGGCAAAAGAAGCTTTGCTAAAAGGAAAACATGTTTTATGCGAATCCCCAATCGTATTAAAAGTAGATCAACTGCAAGAGCTTTACAATATTGCTGGCGCAAAGGGATGCATATTAATGGATGCAATAAAAACTGCATATTCCACGGCTTATAACCGGCTTTTACTGTTGGTGAAATCGGGAAAGATTGGTGATGTTGTATCTGTTGATGCAACGTGTACTAGTTTGCTTGATTTCAATAATCCCGAAGTAAAGAAGTGGCTTCTTTCATGGGGTAGTTTGGGCTTTTGGGGTCCAACCGCACTGCTCCCAGTGTTTCAGCTGTTGGGAACAGATTATCTTTCTAAGTCTATAGTGTCACATAGGGCTTCCGATGAATTACAAACTGATGGGTTTAGTAAAATCGATTTTTTGTATCCTTCTGCGGTTGCCTCGGTTAAGGTTGCAATTGGAGCGAAGGCTGAGGGCTCATTGGTTATTGCCGGTACCGAGGGATATATATATGTTCCTGCTCCATGGTGGAAAACTGACTATTTTGAAGTTAGGTTTGAAGACCAGCGTGAGAATAAGAGGTATTTTTATCAGCTAGATGGCGAAGGGATTCGCTATATGCTGGTGAGTTTTGTAAAGGCGATAGAAAGCGGTCGTTTTGATTACTACGTGGAACGCAATATCTCTGATGGAATCATAAAAGTAATTCAAGATTTTAACGATAAGATAGACTATTTTGAGATCTAGCTCTAAGCAATGCTTTACTAGTTATATTGCCGTTATTTGAAACAAGGAAGTTACTATGCTGAATTTTACCGTTGGTCCTGTTATGGAAAGCCAAGATATTCTTTCAATTGGTGGGGAACAAGTACCCTATTTTAGAACATCTGAGTTTTCTGAAATGATGCTTCAAAACGAAAAAATGATCTTAGATTTAGCAGGAGCACCTTCTTCCTCTAGAGCTGTTTTTTTAACTGGTTCTGGTACTGCGGCAATGGAGTCTGTGGTCATGAATTTGCTTTCTAGCAATGACAAGGCTCTAATTGTTAATGGTGGTAGTTTTGGACAGAGGTTTGTTGAGCTTTGTGAGTGGCATCAGGTACCATTTGATCAAATCTCTTTAGAGCGGGGGTCTTCTTTAACAAGAGACGATCTAAATAAATATAATGGATCAGAATATTCAGCATTTATTGTCAACCTCCATGAAACATCGACGGGCGTTTTGTACGATCTTGATCTCATTAATGATTTTTGCAAGGTGAATAATCTTTTCTTAATTGTTGATGCTATCAGTGCTTTCTTGGCAGATCCTATAAATATGGAAAATTCAAATATAGGAGCCATGATTATTGGCTCCCAAAAGGCTCTTGCATGTCATCCAGGAGTTTCTGCTGTCTTGCTTTCGCCTTTAGCTTTGCAAAGAATTGAGACTTGCAGTTGTGATTGCATGTATCTTGATTTGAAAAATGCATTAAAAAATGGAGAGCGTGGCCAGACCCCTTTTACGCCGGCTGTAAGCGTATTAAGACAGATTCATGCTCGACTGTCTCGGATTATTGAATGTGGAGGCGTTAGCGCTTCTGTTGACGCTGTTAGTTTTATTGCCAAGGATTTTCGTTCAAAGATTGCTGACTTACCCGTTAGATTTTTCTCAGCGTCTATGTCAAATGCGGTTACTGCGCTTTGTCCGTTAAATGTTTCTGCATATGATGTCTTTCTCCGCTTGAAAGATGAGTATGGCATTTGGGTTTGTCCTAATGGTGGCGATTTGGCTGATAGGGTTTTCAGGGTAGGGCATATTGGTGCGCTTACAGTTGAAGACAATGATAAACTCATTAAAGCGTTGTTGGATTTAAAAAAGCGGCAGCTGCTTTAAGATGAGAGTTAAGAATTGACAATTGAGTTTTTTGTTTGATTAGCTTGCTTGCATGCGCTTAAAACTTTTTCTGTTGTGGCAGCCCAAGAAAATTCATTTACTACTTTTTGATAGATGTTTTCTGCCATGTTTTTGTTCCGGTCTTGGTTTTCATATAGCATAAGAATTGCCTCTGAAATAGTTTCTGGCAAGGTGTTATTCAGGACAATTCCGTAATCATTTGTTGGAATAAGTTCGTCCACACCGCCTACGCGGGTAATGATTGAGGTGGTTTTACATGCCGCTGCTTCAAGAAGGGAAGTGGAAAAACCCTCAGATCTTGATGGTAAACAAAAACAATCTGAGGTTTCTAAAAGTGCAGCTACGTCGGTAGAGTCGATTCTTCCGAGCAGATGAACATTATTCAAATTGCAGTCTTTGATGGATGTTGTAAGTGGGCCATTTCCTGCAAAAAGAAAATAAATATCCGTGTGATCTTGCAGTTTTTTTGCACATTCCATCAAAGCGACAACACCCTTTTCAGGGATGAATCTTCCAATAAAAGAAATAACAAAATCCGTATCTTTTATGTTGAACTCGCTTCTGAAATTCCTTTTTGAAGATTGGCTTGAAAACAAGTTTGCATCAATTGAATTGCTGAGTATGCCTTTCCCTTTGATGCGGAATGTGGTGAGCCACTCAAGGCTTTTTTGGGAAACGGCGTAGAAGTCTATTGGGTGCTTTTTGAGAAAATGCGTAATTGTCTGCTCATAGGCCTTGACTAGCAGGTCAAGAGCTTTGTTCCCAAATGTTAGATAAGCAGAGCCATGATCAATAACGATAGGTTTGATGTTGGCACTTTCGGCAATTCTAACTCCAGTAAATGTATGGGGATAGAAGCGAGTATTGATAACCACATAGTCTTTTGAGCGCGTTTTGAGTTCTCTAAGAAGTTGCTTTCTTTGTTTGTTAAATCTTGGCAAAGGAAGACGGCCATTGATAAAAGGAAAGCAGGGCAAGCGGTAGATTTCTGCGCCGAAATCAAGCTTTTCGTACGATGCTAGGGCAGAGAGGTTATTTGTGACGATAATGGCATGATGTCCCATTTTTTCTATCTCTTTTGCAAGGTTGGCGGTATAAACTTCTACACCTCCAACATGTGGAATATATTGCGCTGAAAAGATCAGAATTGTTTTACTCAATGTAGCTTACCTTTCATGGTGCGCGTAAAGGGTTAATTACTTATTAGAAAAGGATACTAAAACATGAGGCTTAAAGTTGTAAGGCCTCAAAATGCTTTAACTAAATTCATGATCACATAAAAGAGCCCTTTTTTGAGTGCTGAACAAATATGAAAAAGAACACTTAAGACAACTAAAATTTAACGCATTCGTCTCTTTTTAACAGCGCGAATAACAATGAATCCGATAATCCCCATCCAGGCTAGAGCGGAAATAACAATGCCTTCCTTGAGAAGAGGAGAGCAATATGAAAGCTCAATTTGATTTTCTCCCTGTGAAACAGGAACAGCCATGAGGCAGTCGGCTACTTTTTGTGCTTGAACTGCTTCGCCATTTACGGTAATGGTCCATCCATTATCATAGGGAACGCTCATAAACAAATAGGCATCGTCATCGGAAGCGGTATAGCTAGCTGAAATATATCCATCACGGAACTCATTAAACGTTGCAGCTTTAGACCAAGCCTTTGAACTCAAAGAATCAAGCAACGACTTATTAACCTCTACCAAATACAAGGTCATGTCTTCATCGTTGGCTAAATCTGCAGACCCGCTCAAAGAAATTTCTTCACCTTTAGCAATATTGCCGGTAGAAACAGCCCCATGAGTAAAAGCGCCGTAATACCCACTAGGAACAACTTTATTGTTAATGCTTAGGGTAAACCCGGTCCAGTAATATTTTTCATAATTCTTTTTGGAACGAACTTCTAAATAACAAAGGTCACTCGAAGAATCTTGATCAATAATCCAACTAATACCAGTTTCATCTGAAGCAACCTTTGTTGATTGCAAAGGAATATACATTTGATTGTCAGTGTCAAACAAAACCTGAAATACCTTGTTTTGATAACTAAACGCATCAGATTGCGTCTCTATGGAACCAACTGCACCAGAATTCACGCCAAACGCCAAAGGAAATGCGTCAGTGTTCTTATACCAAAGAGCATTAACTCCTGATGATATTTGCGTGTTTTCACAGCCCGCAACGGCATATCTTGATGCAATATAACGCACTCCCAATAAAGCATCAGAGGGCAAAATGGCGTAACGGTATGTTCCCTGAAACACACTTTCCGCATCACTTTGACGTGCCATATAACCCATATTCCCCATAAAACGAGATACCTCAGTATCGTTAGTAGAAAGATAAGAACTCAAAGGCATATATCCCAAAGCCAAACCTTCACTAGTAGGTACGGGATTCAGCGTACTATTGGCAAAATGAGAATATGTTTTCTCTACCCTATATACACCGGAATCATATTTTTCTAGGGCGTTTAAACCCCGCGATGCGCTAAGCATATACTGGCTATACTGAGCTGTAGAAACTTTGAGACCAACATTTGCCGCCATGACAGAGAAGGCATTGCTGCCTATGTCAAAAACCACGATACAAATAAGAAAAACAGCTACGAGCTTGGTAGGTTTTTTTGTATGACTGATATCCCGTTTGGCAAGAACCCATGAGCAAAATAAGGCAACACACACCGCGATAAAAATCGCAAAACAAAGAGGGGTAGAAAGCACCGAGAAACACGTTTTGACAAGCTCGTTTTGTTCTAAACCCCCATTGTTGACGGCTGTTGCAAAATTTGCTTCAAATACTGAAAAACCGCCCAATGCCAAACCGATTATCCCAAGCACAACCAAACAAGCGCTAACCTTAAAAACTTCGCTCCGCTCAGGCACACCCTTGCTTAATGCAAACGCTACAGCAAAAAGTATGAAAAACTCAAACACAAATGCCCATCTACAGTAGTAATTATTAGCGTCAGTAAAACCTGTCCAAACCCTATCAAGTGGTGAAACAAGCATGCACAAAATAAGCGCAATCAACAAAAGGATAAAAAGTAACTTTTGCTGGCGCGAAACATTGCGTGTGACAATAAGGAGAAGCACCCCTGCAAGCGTAAGAGTTCCGCAAAAAAGCTGAGGGCCTTCCCAGTTATACTTAAAACTCATTGGCAAAACTGCTGTAAAAAAATCCCACGGTTTGCAACGAAGCCATCCTGATGTTGTTTCATGTGAGCTACCTTTACCAGCAAAGAGTCCATAAACTGAAGGAAGCAAAATAACGGCGGTAGCTGCTGCAACAAGAAGTAATACCAAGCAAAACTTAAAGAACCTAGATCCAAAAGCTCGCCACGAAAAAGTACTTTCCGAACAAACCGTAAGGCAATATTCCAATATAAACATGAATATTGAGGCAATGACCATCATGTATCCGGTATACCAACAGCTTACAATGGATAGAGCTAAAGCAACAATAAACAAACGAAGACGGCCGGATTTCACAAACCGATATACCCCCAGTGCAACAAGAGGTATTAAGATTGGAGCATCAAGCCACATAATATTGGTAGCTTGTACAAGATTGTATTGATTAAGCGCATAACAAATAGCCAAGGCTAATACCAGCGAACGAGAAAGTCCATCGAACCTCTTCAGGAGAAATACTGCAATGGTTATTCCACACAGTGCCGTACGAAGCAATCTAACAAAAAAATAAAAATCCTCGATGTCTCCTGAAGGAAAGAATACTAACAACAAGTTTAACGGCGAAGCAACGTAATAACTATACGTGGCAAACATATTGCCACCCAACGATTTGCCTTGTGAATATAAAAGGTTCGCATCACCTAAAAGCACATTTTGAAGCCACGATAGCAAATTTGCGTATTGATACCCCAAATCATAATCAACACCAAGTGTGCGAAAGTCCTCCCCAAAGGGGTATTCACCAATAAGAGCCATGCATAATACAAGAATGCCGGTAGGTATTACAGCGCAAGCAGTATATAAAACAATATAGGAACCTGAGTTTTTTATCTTTACCAATAAGCGTGCCAATAAATTTCCCTTCAAATAATTCTTAAAGCTTCATATCTGTTTATTGGAACTAGAACACATATTGACGAAGTAAGTTGATGAGAATTGCTACTATCATCCGATGTCAACCATACCTAAGTCAATACCAGCAGTATAACGCACCATAGGTGAACAAGATGTAAGACTTGTGGAACGTTCTGAAGCGTAGCTATCCCCAACGCAACTATGACGTATGGAGCTTACCAATCTAGATTTATAATTACTATAATTATCGTGTTTAAACATACCATCGTTCGAAGCCTCATGAATAGGTTTTAAAACGGTAGCGCGAATAGGGTAGGGTGCAAGAAGGAAACATGACGCAAGAAAAAATGAGCGCAAAGACACACGAGCTTTTTAGTAAAAAATCGCTTGTCATACTTCTTCTATCGGCAGTGTCGAGCTGGTTTCTTTCCAAATATCTAAATATTGAAGCAGAAATTCTTGCTTGGGCTGTTTTGACAGTTTTGGAATTCGGAGCTTTGACATCGTTTGCGAAAACGCCATTGCATGGTAAAGCCAAAAACATAGCCCTTGGTATATTTTCTGCTCTGTTTGTTCTTTCGCTTGTCTTGGGTAAGCATATTGTGCTTGGCTCGGACTACAGCGGTCTTTCGGATGTAAATTACATCTCGCCCTATTCATTTATTGATTTTTGTGCGTTTGTGGCAATGTTGCCGGGGGTATTTGTTCTACTGGCGTTTCCGCTCGTTTGCCTGGCTCGGCACACAGAGAACTCTCAAGATACAAAAGGGTTTTTAGACCGCTTTGTCTTTTATGCAAACGATGGGGGGGCGACTCCCATCAGAAAACGAGCACTAATGCCCCTCGGTATTCGCTGGGTGCTTGGTTTGAGCGCGCTAATTTTTATTTTGTGGTTGCCATATCTGATTATCTATTGGCCCGGGTTTATCTTTGGTGATTCTCTTTGGTCTCTTGCGCAGGCTCTAAGAAATATCAATTGGAACAATCATCACCCAGTTGCCTATTCTGTTTTTCTATGGGCTTGTCTTAAAGTTGCCGGAGTATTGGGTTTTGGACATACGGCAGGCGTTGGTCTATCTACTGCAATTCAGATGGCATTTATGGCGCTTTCACTTGGATATTTTGCGCGTTGGACAGTTGTTCGTGGGAGACTGAAACCTTTATGGGCGGTTGTTATTGCACTTACTTTTGGGCTCTGTTCTTACGTAGGAGCCTTCAGTGTTGCGCTATGGAAAGACCCCATTTTTACCTGCGCAGGGGTTTTGATTACCTTGTGTCTGGCTGATCTGGCTTGGAGCCACGGTGTAGTTGCAGTAAAGCGTAAAACCTGGGTATTTCTTTTGGTGGCATCTTCGTTGTTGTTTGTGTTCTTGCGCAACAATGGCGTCTTTGTTGTGTTGCTTGTTGTTATGGTTGTTGGTATTGCTTTGCTTGTTGCGCGCTTGGGCAAAAAGAAGCAATTTATTAAAGGTTATGCCGTTACACTTATTTCTACTATTGCAGTACTTTTGATATATGCCGTAGTTACCGGGCCAGGGTATTCGGCATTAAACGTTGAACCAACTGAATCTTCGGAATCATTAGGAGTGCCACTAAACCAAATGGCGCGCGTAGCAGCGCTTGGTGGAGATATGACCGAAAGCGACAAAGAATATCTTGGCTCCATTATTCCTTTTGATGAATATCCTTCGCGTTATTACCCTTGTTGCACTGACAATCTTAAGGGGTCTGCCGGCTTTAATAATGAAGCGCTCAAAAATGGCATGTGGTCACATTGGGTTTCCATGTTGGTACGCAATCCCAACGCGTATTTCCAAGCATGGGAATTGCAGACTTTCGGATTCTGGACAGTGAATACCAAAGACCAGTGTAGCTATAACCAAAACATCTCCATGGGAATGCCTCGTAATACTCTAGAAGATTATGTTGGTCAGTTGGCTGATTATTCTATAAATCCAAGTTCGTTGGCCATGAGCGAAAAGGCAACCAGTTTATTCCCGCAAGATAGCTGGTCTGTACCTCTAGGTTGGTTGTTTTGGATAGCCTGTTACGTAACGCTTCTTTTAGTTTTGGCGAAAAAGTCTCGGTGGGTGTTGGGGCTCATTCCTTCATTAGGGCTTGCATTGACGCTAGTTATAGCGTCTCCTATTTACTATTGGCCTCGGTATGGAGCGTTGTTGCAGTTCCTTATTCCGTATTATGCCCTGCTGTTTCTTTTGCTTTTGCGTAAGAAACTAAAGCAAAAAGCGCCTGTGTCTTATTTGCATGATGAGCAACAATAAAATTCTTTAAGTTTTGATTTAAAAAAATTTAGTTTTGATTGAGATTGCGATTAACCCATTAGTTAAATATTGGGAATGAATTCGTGTTTGCTAAATTTTATTCTAAGTTATATAGATTTATGGCAAACAAATACTAAACAGTATATAATTAATCAGAATAAAGGGATCCAATGCCAAAGGAATGATTATGAAAAAGTTTATCTACCAGGCTATATTGACTCCTGATGAAGACGGTTATACTGTCGAAGCTCCTGACCTTCCTGGTTGCTTTACGTATGGGGATACATATGAAGAGGCCGTATATATGGCGGCTGATGCTATGAAAACGTACGTAAGTTCACTTTTGTTTGATGATAAAGAGCCTCCAAGCTACAAAAGACATGCTTGCCCCCAGGGCTCGGAGTGCATAAATGTATTTTTCGAGGCAGAAAAAGAGTTCATCATCGAAGGAGAGACGGTGTCCGCCTCTCAGGCGTCGAAAGATTTAGGAGTATCAAAGGGACGTATAACTCAAATGCTTGATTCAGGGATTCTTGAAGGGTTTAGAGATGGGCGAAATACCTATATTTCTGTTGAATCCATAAATAAGCGGAAAGCAACAGAGCATAAAGCAGGCAGGCCGAAAAAGATTGGCTAATTTATCTATCAGGCGTATCCAAAGAGCGCAAATCGTTCGGGATATAATTCGGAAATGCATGGAGTAAGCGCATGGAGTAAACGTGCGGAACAAATGCATAGAGTATGGGATGCATTTGTTTAACCATGAGATGTTGCTCTGAAGCGTTTCTTGAAAAAGGAGCGCCCTGCTGAGGCGCTCCTATAAAATGGCTTAATCAGGTTCAGCCTAATTTGAAAACTAAGAACGAGCCAAACCGTCAACGGAAAGAACAACGCCAGAAATATAGCTTGCCATCTCCGACGCCAAGAAAACATACGCATTAGCAATATCTTCTGGTTCGCCCATGCGCCCAAGCGGAATGCTTGCAATGAGAGGATCTATCATCTCTTTTGGTAGAGCATCAACCATGTCGGTATGAGTAATACCAGGTGCAACTGCATTAACTCGAATACCATCAGAAGCAAGCTCACGAGCGAGCGACTTGGTTAAACCGTTAACTGCAAACTTAGAAGCAGGATAAGCACAACCAGAAGGCTGGCCGTAAATACTTACCATAGAACTTGTGTTGATGATGGCACCGCCACCCGCCTTGCGCATATAGGGAGCAACGGCTTTACAGCAATAAAAAACAGCGTTCACATTGAGCGCCATTGTCTTATCAAAAGCTGCTGGGTCATATTCATAAAGAGATTCTCGTGCTGAAACTCCCGCATTATTTCCTAAAATATCAATCTTGCCAAAGGCTTCATAGACTTTGGCAAACTCAGTAGCAATTGATTCTGGGTCTGACATGTCAGGCCAAATTCCCATGACCTCATAGGCTGAATTTTCTGCTTTAAGTTTTTCAACAGCAGTAGTCGCAGTAGCTTCTCGTGAGCCACAAAGCGCCACCTTAGCACCGTGATCTAAGAATGCTTTTACGATTGCAAACCCGATACCACGAGTTCCGCCCGTAACAATAGCAGTTTTTCCTTTGAGAAGTTCCATGTCATCCTCCTAAAAAACGAAACATCGGATGACTCCATTTTCGATTTCTTTCTTACAACTTTGCTGGAAAAGAGGGGCAAACGGAAACAAAACCTCTTGTTACGGACGGAAAATGTGCAAGACTTAGTCTTCCATAAGGAAATGGGGCACATCCTGAAGCATAACCTTAATATCTTCTGCCGGAACGCCTCCGTTAAGGTGTTCTTGTACGTTGCAGGCAAGGCCACGAACCGCGCGCAAAAGAGGGAACATTCCCTGGTCAGAACTCATGACGTAATCAGAAGGCTTAGTGCCAGCTTCTTTCATGAAGGAGCGCAAGGAGCGGTCACGGTTAAATTCATAGAATGACTTTTCCATTTTCACACCAAGACGAGCCATTTCACGCTGCATTGCAATGCTCATTTCCGATGTGCGCCAATCGATGTGCTGATATACCATCTTGCGCACGCCCATCTCATGCGCAGCACGGAAAAGCCTCAATCCTTCGCGGTTGTCTATATGGCCAGAAGAAATAACCACATTGTTGTCACGCACAAGCTCTAGAATCTCATAAACTTCGGGTTTAAGATTTCCTTCTTCATCAAGCACGGTAACACCCATTTTTCCGTTGAGCGTTTTCATAGGGTGGCCAGCAATTTCGGTTGCATAGTGCTGATAGGGAACAGCGCTGTCCCAAATCTGGAATCCATTTTGTGATTCCAGCGTGGGCATGAATACCGTTTTTGCGCCCGCCATGATTGCGGCTTCAACGGCAACGGGATTTAGTCCGCCCACTTCATAGTTAAGGCAGATTGATCCGTATACTTTGAAGTTGTTATTTTTGACAGCGTATTTTTGTGCAATCTTTGAACGGTAGAACGAACCAAATTGGTGACATTTAATAACTACACCATCAAGTCCTGCCTCTTCGTATTCATGAACCAGCTCAAAATCGTCCAAAACAAATTCGTCATCACGTGTTGGGTTGGCATGTACATGGGTGTCGATAGCGCCACGAAGCAATTCCCAGGCCGTATCAGAAATTTGGTAATTTTCCTCTGAGAAAAATTCGTTCTGGTCTGACAGTAAGGCGAAGTTTGGATTGTATTCTTGCATGTTTATCCCTCATTCCTCTTTTTAATAACCCCTTAAGAAAGACAGCTTGAAGCGTGCTTTTTCAAAAACGCAAATGGCGCATTTTGAAAGGATCACAAGCTACTTATCGAAATGTATGTTGCTTTTGCTAAAAGTTCGATGCGCGTTTTTGAAAAGTGCGAGCATGCGAATGCGCAAACACCCAAAAGCGCGAACATACAAAAGCAAACACCCAAAAGCGCAAATGCGCATCTCAAATAAGCGCAGATGTTAACCAGGCTGTTCTTTCTGCAGTTTCTATCTTAATCCCGAATAGAGGGCGCAAGCAAATACGATTATGTAACATTTTTGTGCTGACTCTTTCATAAAGTAAAGTTTTGTGGCTCATAATTGCAAGGGGTAGAATGCAACAAGTGAAATCGAAAAACCGAGGTGGGTTTTTTTCTTTTACTTTTTTAGTTCCATAAAACAAAACATCAGAAATTAGCGTTAGACTAGGATAAGTTTTAGAGATAGATCAGGGAGGATTTTTGCATCTTATAGCTTTTTGCTTTGAGTTTTCAGCGCGATGAAGCAAGGCAGGATGCAAGAATCATTTGGCGGGGAGCCAAACTGTTAAATATTAAACGGGGAATTTATGTCAGAAATTAAGATTTCGGATCATTTTACGTATGGGCGTTTGTTGCGTTATACCTTACCCGCTGCAACAACGATGATTTTTACTTCAACCTATGAAGTGGTTGACGGGCTTTTTGTTTCAAACTTTGTTGGTATAGAAGCTTTTTCTGCCATGAATTTGATATATCCCATTTTCATGATGTTATCTGCAATAGGCTATATGTTTGGTACGGGCGGAACGGCGCTTGTTGCTAAGACGTTGGGCGAAAAAGATACCGAGCGAGCTAACGGCTTGTTTTCTTTTATTGTGCTAGCAACTGTTGTATTAGGCATCATATCTTTAATCATAGTGTTGGTTTTAGCGCGTCCAGTAGGAATACTTTTGGGCGCCGAGGGCAATCTGCTTGATCTTGCAGTGCTCTATGCTGTTATTTTGGCTTTTTCGCTTCCTTTTTTGATGTTCCAAGAACTCTTCCAAAGCTTTTTGGCTGCAGCAGGAAAGCCAAAAGTGGGATTGGCTATTATTCTGGGTGCTGGTTTGATAAATGTTGTTCTTGATGCCTTCTTTATCATTGTTTGTGGTTGGGGTTTAGCGGGTGCCGCAATTGCTACTGCGCTCAGTGAAATATTTGGTGGCGCTGTTCCGTTTGTTTATTTCCGGAGCAAAAACAACAGCATGTTGCGTCTCGTTAAGCCTTTGATTGATTTTCGTGCTTTAGGCAAGGCGTGTGTAAATGGTTCAGCTGAATTGGTTTCAAACTTCTCCATGTCATTTGTTGCAATGCTCTACAACTATCAGCTCATGCGTATCATCGGTACCGATGGCGTTGCTGCATATGGCGTAATCGAATACGTGATGTGGATTTTCCTCTCCTTGCTCTTGGGCTTTATGGTGGGCATCATTCCGCTTATTTCATATCAATACGGTGCTCAAAATAGGTACGAACTTTGCAATTTGTTCCGCAAATGTACGGTTACAGTACTAGCTATAGGTGTTTTTTTAACGGCTTTAGCGATTGTACTTGCACGCCCCATGGCACTATTGTTTGTAGGTTATGACCAGGAAGTTACCACGCTTACCACTCATGCGCTTTCTATCTATTCGCTCATGTTTATACTTGCGGGTTTCAACTTATTTGGTGGCGCTTTCTTTACCGCGCTCAACAATGGTGTGGTTGCTGCTGTGGTTTCGTTTGCAAGAACGATATTGTTTGAGATGTCTGCAATTCTTATCCTGCCAAATATCTTTGGTGAAATGGGAATTTGGTCAGCGGTTATCGTTGCCGAAGTTGCTTCAGCTATTATGACGACGATCTTCATCATCAAGTACAGAAAGCGCTATGGCTATACGTTCAAGAAGTTGCCACCAAGTGCTAATGAAGCTCAAGGAGCCTAAGGGTTTTAGTCACTTTCGCTTGGGGTTGGCTCTTTTGAGTCGGTAGGGCTGGTCGAATCAGCAGAGCCTGCACGGTCAACAAATCCGGCAGGTTCTATGCGACTTTTCTCAATGTAGATAGGGCGATGTTTGCCTTCGATATAGACGCGCGCAAGATATTCGCCTAATACTCCGGTTACCAAAAGCTCAATTCCGCCAAGTAAAAGAACCACGCCAATAGTGGTTGCGTAGCCCGGTACGTCAACTCCAAAGATCATCGTTCCGAACAAAATAACCAAGAAGTAAATAATTGCCATCAATGAAGCCATAAACCCAAGGATGGTAACAAAACGCAAAGGTTTGGTACTAAATCCAATGACGCCATCAATGGCATATTTCACTAGACTCCAAAATGACCATTTTGATTCACCAGTAGCACGATTCCTAGGCTGATAAGCATAGGAATAGGTTTCAAACCCAATCCAGGCAAAAATACCTTTAGAAAAACGGTTGGTTTCTGGCAACGACAAAATGGCGTCGGCAACATTGCGACGAAATACGCGGAAATCGCTTGCGTCTTGGATAATATCCATATCGCTCATTTTAGAAAGGAGGTTATAAAAGCTTCTATGAAGTTTGGCATTTAAGCCCTTTTCATAACGATTTTCTTGAAACGCAGCCACGCTGTCATAGTTCTCATTTTCAAGCAAAAACTCAGTCATGCAACGAGCATCCTGAGGTGGTTGTTGAAGGTCAGCATCAATGATGCCGACAAAATCGCTGGTACAGTTACTAAGTCCTGCCCAGATAGCCGCTTCTTTACCAAAGTTTCGAGAAAAAGAAATAGCGCGTACCTTGTTGGTTTTTTTAGAAAGCGCCTGAAGGGTGCGATAGGTATTGTCTTTGCTCCCATCATCAATGAAGAGAAGCTTCCAATTGATTTTCGAACCTTTAAAGGCCTGTTCAAACTCTTCATAAAAAGGAATCACATTGCCCTCTTCGTTAAAACAAGGAACAATATAGGTAGCGCTGGGCGCAACTTCCTTATTGTCTTGCGAGACTTGTGAATCCTCGGTCATGTAATTCCTTCAGCAATATATATCTGTTTTAGATTTGTTCGATAAGTATATCATCCGCAATGTACTCTCTTATCCTAAAACGATTCAATACTTGTTGCTTATATGTTAGAAATTTTTCACAAGAGGTGAATTGCGAGGATTTTTTTGCAAGGCAAGGGCGCGTGGAGGATGTTTTGCCTGCAAGGCAAGAGCATGCGAAGGGCGTACGAAGGGTGCGCAGTTAAAGTCTCTACTTGCAAAACAAGAGTATATGGCGGATATCTTTGCCCGTAAGATAAGAGTGCGCGGTGGATACATCTGCCTGCAAGGCGAAACGGATTATGTTCGTTACGTCAAAGAGGTAGCGCTGAAGAGACAAACTTGTTACTATCGCTGATACGGAAAAACTGATTTCTGGTATGCATTGGGAGAATACATTCGTTAACAAAATGCTCGCACGCTTATAAATGTGCTGATAGAGCAACCAAAACGATAGTTCAATTGCTCCACTGCAAAGAAGAACGCAAAACCGTAAGAAAGAAATAGGTGCATATGCAAAAGTTAAACAAAACACGCACGTTCCTTTCGCCAATTTCTATAGGATTGTGCATTCTTGCCCTTATATTGGCATGCTCTTTTATACCGATGGCAGGCGCCCATGGCGCAACTTCTGCAGAAAAGCAGAAGCAAGCAGATGAAATCAATGCAAAGATCGATGAATTGCAGACCGAGCTTAATTCGGCAAATAGTGACTATAACGCAGCGGTTGCTAATCATGACAAAGCCGTTTCTGCCATGAACGAAGCAAAGCAGAAAATTGAAGATTCTGAAAAACGCATTGGAACATTGCAGACCCGTTTGGGCGAGCGTGCAACTGAAATGTATAAGTCTGGTGGAGGCGCTTCATTTCTTGATGTGTTTTTAGGAGCAACAGACTTTAAGAGTTTCTTGACGGCATGGGATGCGCTTGAAAAAATTTCGGCACAAGATGCCTCTTTAGTACAGGAGACCAAGGAAGTTCGCGAAGAAGCAAAAGCTGCTCAGGAAGAGTATTCAAAACAGGAGAAAACTGCAGCAGATGAGATGAATCGCTCCCTTGAACTGAAGACTCAGATTGAAAGCAAGAAGGCAAGTCTTCAGACTCAAGTTGATCAAATAACTTCCGAGATTGCAGAGCTTCAGGCCCAAGAAGAAGCAACGGCCGAAGCTGCGCGTGCTGCTTCTGAAGCTGCAGGAAATTACCAAAGTGCAACGAGCGAAAATGTGGTTTCCGGCAATGGTGAATTTACCAACCCTTGTCCGGGAGGAACGCTTTCTTCAACGTTTGGATATCGTGATTTTGATAGCTCTTTCCATAAGGGTATTGACTTGGCTGCATCAGAGGGTACCCCAACATATGCGGCTGCTGCAGGTACGGTAACCATTGCAGGTTGGAGCGATAGCGCAGGCAACTGGGTTGTAATTAGTCATGGCAATGGACTTGTGACTAAGTATATGCATCACAGCGCACTTGCAGTATCGGCAGGGCAGTATGTTGAAAAAGGCCAGCAGATTGGATATGTGGGCAACACTGGAAATTCTTTCGGTGCGCATCTTCACTTCCAAGTTGAACTCAACGGCACCGCTGTTAATCCCTATAACTATCTCTAGAAGTTAGGTTGTATTCAAGCAAAAGTGCCGTAAACCTTTTTGTTTTAGCGGGGGAAATGTTAAGTTGTATTCAAATTTAAATCCTGAGCATATGTTTTGGCACAGAGAAGCAATGCGAAAAGCGTTATTGAATGTTTATAAGGAAAAACTGGTGATGAAATAGGCGAATGGCCACAGAATAACCGATAGATAAAGGCTCCTTTTGGAGCCTTTATGTTGAGCTGTGTCAACTGCTTACTCGGAAAAAATGTGTTGACGTTTTCTAATAAAACAACAGTTCAATTAAGGCAAAACCTTAAAAAAGTTGACTTAACTGAACTGGTGAGATAAATGATTGCGTTCTTGGTGTAAGTAGCATGCGCTTTCCGGGGCTAGCTAAAAATGCCAGCTAGTAAGGAAGCTTTTTGATAACAGAAATTCCTTTATCTACGCATTGCGCAAATTCGTCACCGTTGGATTTTTGACCTGCAATTGAACCGTAGTGGGTAGGTATAGCTACCTTTGGTTGTACGTCATTTACGAAAGCGGCTGCTTCTTTTGGGTCACAGGTAAAGGTTCCTCCAACCGGAACAAGCATAACATCGCAGGTAACCGTGCTATTTTCAGGATTCTGGTCAGTGTCTCCTGCAATGTAATAGCGAACCCCTTCGATAGTTACCACATAACCTACACCCTTGTCTTTTTTGGGGTGGCACCCTTGGCGTTCGGGCCTTACGTTGTAAGCGGGGACTACCTCAATAGCAATCCCTTCAAGCTCAAACGAATCTCCTGCGCTTACGCCTACAACTTGTGAAGCGCCTAGAACAGAAATTGATTCAAAGGCTGGTTCGTTGGGATTTTGCGGAACTGATCCAGGGTCTTGTTCTATTTGCTTTGATTTTTCAATCAGCGGTTGAGGAACTATCACAATGGTGTCTTCCTTCATAACCTTTCGAGCATTTTCAGGCGAATAATGGTCGTAATGGTCATGGGTTATGAAAAGGATATCTGCGTCATGAGGTTCTGTCTCCATTCCGTAGACATCAAAGTAGACTACTTTTTTATCTTGGGCATTTTGGGTTTCAATACGAATGTTGTTTTGAGTAAAAACGTGAACATTTGATACATCTATAGTCATTGCTTCCCCCTGCTTGAGCGATGTTGTAATTCTTCAGACATTATATCAAGCTAAATTTAACAAAACGCCTGAATAAGAAAGCGATTAATTTTTAAGTACTGCTTTAAATAACCGATATAATAACGATAAAGACTAAACCTATTAACTAAGAGGAGGGTCAATGGCGTACCATAAAATTCTTGTACCATTTGATGGTTCAGATCATGCAAAAAGTGCATTAGGTATTGCTAAGCAACTACTTTCAAAAGATGACGACGCACGTATTTTCGTGCTTAATATTGTTCCTATGGCTGTTGTTTCAGCTATTCCGGGTTCAGGGCCAGCCACCAGCGTAGCGGGAGAGATCAGTAATTTTTCCGTTTCTTCCGATATGATCGAAAGCGCTCTTGAAACGTTTCGTCAAGAAATGGTTGAGGGTATTGGTGATACCTTTGATGATATTGATGAGAAGAAAATTGTGGTAGAAGCAATTGCTCATCCTTCTCCTGTTCATGGCATTGCTGATTATGCGCTTAGTCATGACTGCGACGTTATTGTTATGGGTCGTAGAGGCCTTGGTGCGGTTCGCGGATTACTTGGTAGCGTAAGCTATGGTGTTCTGCGCACGGTTGATATTCCGGTAATGACGGTTAAGTAAAATCGTTCATTTGTTGGTTGTTTCGCTAAATATTCTGTTGGTTTTCAGCTTCCTATCAAGGGAAGCTGAAACTTTATAGAGGGCTTTTAGCGCAAGAGTTACATTCGAAATCCCTAAAAAGAAGCGCTAAAAATAAGGCTCGTTCTCCAAGGGGGCGCTCTCTAGGAGATGGGGCTTCACTGCTTTGTTGCTTCGTTTCTATACAACAAGATCCGCTTCGGACAGAGGAATAGCCTGCTTAAGCGCCTCAAGGCTTGTTTCGATCTGGCACCCAATGCGCCCACCAGAAAACAATATGGT
>CAVABR010000083.1:0-13621 GCA_963586955.1 bacterium | reverse complement strand
AAACAGCGATGGCTGTTTGAAACGCTTGTGGAGTAGGCATAAGACCCGCTCGCCGCATGGCGCAGAAGGCTATCTACAACGAAACAAGAATCCCCTTGCTTTAGCTATGGGGAGTGTCAATGCTGCATATTAAGCGTGCGTCAATTAGAGGGGCGTTGCGCGCTCTTTTTCACTATTTGCGTGCTCTCTTCCTTACACGCCAATTTTGTTGCTCTTTGCTTTACTGATTGTTATCATATGATAATGAACACATTGTTGATTAACTTTCGTTAGTAAAACAAGGGGTAAGTGAAGAGATTTCCTCTACCCTGGCTTGAATAGGGTAGCGGTATCTGAATATGAAAACTAAGGAACCAAGCTTGTCTGAGACTAAAATATCAGTTCAAGATATTGTGCAGGGCGCAGGAAGGTCGGGCGAAGACCGTCGCATCACGCGCTCTAAACAAGCACTGCGTGAAGCGCTTATTGCCCTTATGGAAGAAAAGGGCTTCGACAGCATCACTGTTAACGATATTTGCGTAAAAGCTGGTCTTAATCGCGGTACGTTCTACAATCACTTCAAAACAAAAGAAGATCTTTTATGGGCGCTTGAAGATGAGGTAATGCAAGACCTTGTCTACTTTAAAGATGAAATGAAAAAGCTCAGCTTGCCTTCGCTTTCGTTATATGTGGTTTCAAAAAAACCACTTCCTTTCTTGGTTTCCCTTTTTGATTATTTGCGCTTTCAGGGTGATTTTTTGCACGCGGTCTTAGGCCAAGGGGGCGACATTCGCTTTGGTCCAAGACTGAGAGACTCAATTTGCACCAATCTCATTCAAAGCATTTTGCATGAGGGGTATCGCACCAGTGAAGACCCGCTTGTTCAATATTATGTTTCCTTTTTTGCTTCTGCGTATTTGGGTGTAATTATGCGCTGGATTGAGACGGGCATGAAGGAATCTTCGGAAGATATGGCTCGAATTGCTATGCGCCTCTTTTTTATAAAACCGGGCGAATCAATAAAACTGTAATGGAGGTTGTTATGGGTGAAGAAACCCTACATATCGGTATTGATGTTGGCTCTACTACGGTAAAGCTTGCTGTTTTGAATTCAGCAAATGAAATCGTGTATTCCGTATATCGCCGTCACCATGCCGATGTTCGCGCAACGGTGCTTGAGGTGCTTGAAGAAGCATCGCAAAAGTTTCCTACGCAAGAGTTCAGCGTTGGTATTACCGGATCTGGCGGATTGCTTCTTTCTCAATGGCTCGGTATTGAATTTGTCCAGGAAGTTATTGCTTCTAAAACCGCAGTTGAGGCTTTCATTCCTAAGACCGACGTTGCTATTGAGCTCGGTGGCGAAGATGCCAAGATTATCTATTTTGACAACGGCATTGAACAGCGCATGAATGGAACCTGCGCTGGCGGTACCGGTGCGTTTATTGATCAGATGGCATCTCTGCTTGATACCGATGCTTCCGGTCTTAATGAACTTTCCAAAGAACATACCATTTTGTATCCTATTGCTTCGCGCTGTGGTGTTTTTGCTAAGACCGACGTACAGCCTTTGCTCAATGAGGGCGCAAAGAAAGAAGACATTGCTGCTTCTATCTTCCAGTCGGTAGTAACACAAACTATTTCTGGTCTTGCTTGTGGGCGTCCTATCAGGGGAAACGTTGCTTTTTTGGGTGGCCCTCTGCAGTATCTTCCTGAACTGAGAAAGCGCTTTTATGAAACGCTTGAGCTAGATGAAGACCACATCATTGTTCCAGAAAATGCCCACCTCTTTGTTGCAAGTGGTTGCGCACTTGCTAGCAGTGAGAGCAAAATTGAACGCTTGAGTGAGATTGTAGAGCGCCTCAAAAACCTTGGTGACATTCAAGGAAGCGAAGTTGTTCGCTTAGATCCGCTCTTCGCATCTGAAGAAGATTATGCAGAATTCAAAGAGCGCCACGACAAAGAAAAGGTAGCGCGCGCTGATCTTTCAACCTATGAAGGCGTTGCTTATTTGGGTATTGATGCGGGATCAACCACTTTTAAGTCTGCTCTCATTTCCGAAGATGGAAAATTGCTGTGGAGCTCATACGTTAATAACAAAGGTGACGTGCTTGGTTGCGCTAAGCGCGCGGTTGCTAAGCTTTATTCTGAACTGCCCACTGACGAAAACGGTAATGTTAAGGTAAAAATTGGTCATGTTACGGTAACGGGTTATGGTGAGGCGTTGTTGTTAGAGGCGCTTCGTATTGATTCGGGTGAAATTGAAACAGTAGCTCACCTGCGTGGTTCGCAAGAGATGCTTCCCGGTGTTGAATTCATCTTAGATATCGGTGGTCAAGACATGAAATGCCTTCGTGTCAAAGATGGCGTTATTGATCACATTATGCTCAACGAGGCTTGTTCTTCAGGTTGTGGCTCCTTTATAGAAAGTTTCGCTTCCGGTCTTAATTTGGAAATTTCCGAATTCGCCCAGAGCGCCATCAGCGCTGAGCATCCGGTAGATTTGGGCAGTCGTTGTACGGTATTCATGAACAGCCGTGTTAAGCAAGCGCAAAAAGAAGGCGCCACAGTAGGAGATATTGCTGCGGGTTTGGCTTTGTCGGTTATCAAAAATGCGCTCTTTAAGGTTATTAAAATCCGCGACCCCCGTGAAGTGGGCGAAAAGGTTATCGTTCAAGGTGGAACCTTCTTAAACGATGCAGTCTTGCGCTCCTTCGAACAGCTCAGCGAAACCAAGGCGGTTCGTCCTGATATTGCCGGCAACATGGGCGCCTATGGCGCAGCGCTTCTTGCGCGTGATCGTCATAAGGCAGAAGTTGAGCGCGCGGGGCATGAAGTATTTTCTACCATGCTTGATGCTCAGGCATTGGTAGACCTTGAGCCAACACATCGTTCTGTTCGTTGTAAGGCCTGTTCAAACCATTGTCTTTTGACTATCAATGATTTCGGCCTTGATGAATCAACAGGTAAACATCGCAGATTTATCACCGGTAATCGTTGTGAAAAAGGCATAGGAAATGTAACGGAAAAGTCAAACGTTCCTAATCTCTTTGAATGGAAAACCAAGCGCCTATTTGGTTATACCCCTCTTGAAAAAGATCAGGCAACGCGTGGCACCCTGGGTATTCCGCGTGTGCTCAATATGTATGAAAACTATCCCTTCTGGTTTACCTTCTTTACTGAACTAGGCTTTAGGGTTGAAATTTCTGATCCTTCAACCAAGAAAACGTATGAAGCGGGCATTGAATCTATGCCAAGTGAAAGCGTTTGTTATCCGGCAAAGCTTTCACACGGCCATATCATGAACCTGCTTGAGAAGGATATCGACTTTATCTGGATGCCTTGTTCTCGTTATGAGCGCCTAGAGGATGAAACAGCAGGAAACCATTTTCACTGTCCTATTGTTTCCAGCTATGCTGAAGCGCTCAAGCTTAACGTGGACGAACTCAGGGAAACGCCTATCAAGTTTCTGAATCCGTGGCTTCCGTATGACAAGAAAGAAAACCTTAAAGAGCGTATCTATGTTGAACTGGTCGAAGGTTATCCTGAACTTATGGGTAAGGGTAGCGCTGGCCTTCCCACCAAGGAAGAAATCAACAAAGCAGTAGAAGTTGCTTGGGCTGAGGACTTACAGTTCAAACAGGATTGCCACGAAAAGGGTGTCGAAACGCTTAAATGGATGGAAGAGACCGGCACGCACGGTATCGTGCTTGCAGGTCGTCCGTATCATCTTGACCCAGAAATCAACCATGCTATTCCTGAATTGCTTACCAGCTTCGGTCTTGCAGTTTTGACCGAAGATTCCATTGCGCATTTGGGCAGTGTTGAGCGACCTATTCGCGTGGTTGACCAGTGGATGTATCATACGCGCCTATATGCGGCCGCTAAAGTGGCAACTCAGCGCAAAGACCTTGACCTGATCCAACTCAACAGCTTTGGTTGTGGTCTTGATGCGCTTACTACAGATCAAGTGCAGGAAATTCTTGAGGGATCAGGCAAGATCTATACCGTCTTAAAGATTGACGAGGTTTCCAACTTGGGCGCTGCACGCATTCGTGTTCGTTCGTTGCTTGCTGCCCTTAAAGACCAAGCAGACAAAGAAGCGGAATCACGCGCCTTTGAAGGTGGATGTCCGGTTGCCGATATTGATGTCAATACCCTCCAAGAAGAAGTAGAGGCGCGCATTGAGGCAAAATCAGGTACTCGTGAGGCGGAAGCTGGCTTAGACGTTGCTGAAAGTATTGCACGCGAATCTGCCTCTACCAAGTTTGATCGTGTGCCGTTCACTGAAGAAATGAAAGAGCAGGGGTATACCATCTTGTGTCCTCAGATGGCGCCAATTCACTTTGAATTGCTCATTCCTATCTTTAGGGCTAACGGCTATAACTTGGAACTTTTGCCTTCGGTTGACCATGGTGCCGTGGATGCGGGCCTAAAGTATGTCAACAATGATATTTGTTATCCGTCCATTTTGGTTACCGGTCAAATTATGGAGGCGGTGCTCTCAGGTAGATATGATACCGACAAGCTGGCGGTCATCATTACGCAAACCGGTGGTGGATGCCGTGCTACTAACTACATTTCGCTTATTAGAAAAGCGCTTAAGGCGGCAGGTCTTGCTCATATTCCGGTTATTGCGCTTTCGTTTAAAGATCTAGGCGAGGTCAACCCCGGTTTCCATATTTCGGCAACCATGCTCTATAACGGTGCGTTTGCCTTGATTTACGGTGACCTTCTTATGCAGTGTCTCTATCGCACTCGTCCGTATGAATGTGAGCCAGGTTCTGCAGATAATCTCTTCAATTACTGGATGGCAAAATGCAAAGAGCAGGTTTATGAAGGCGAAAAAATGGCACGCTATAAAAAGACGGTGCGCGCTATTATTTCTGACTTCGATAATTTGCCCTTGCAAGGCGAAGGAACCAAACCGCGCGTTGGCGTAGTAGGGGAGATTCTGGTTAAATTCCATCCTACGGCTAATAATCAGCTGGTTGATGTTATTGAGGCTGAAGGATGCGAAGCGGTAGTGCCGGGATTGGTTGAATTCTTCCTGTTTGCTATTGCTAATTCCATTTTGCAAAAAGACCCAGTAGGTAAGTCAAAGAAGGGCGCCCTTGGCGCAAAGATTGGCCTTTCGCTTATTGCAAAATTGAGAAAGCCTTGCAATGAGGCGTTGGAAAAGTCTAACCGTTTTGAGCCTCCTACTGACATCATGACGCTTGCTTCTTATACCGATGGTATTTTGAGTCACTGCAATTCGATGGGTGAAGGTTGGCTTCTGACCGCAGAGATGGTAGAGCTCATCAAAGGTGGCGCTCCTAACATTGTATGCGCCCAGCCCTTTGCTTGTCTTCCAAACCATGTTGTGGGCAAGGCGGTTATCAAGGAGTTGCGTCGTCGGTATAAGGGAACCAATATCGTAGCGGTAGACTATGACCCTGGCGCTTCTGAGGTTAATCAAATCAACCGAATTAAGCTTATGATTTCGGTAGCGAAAGCTAACATGGAAGATGAGGCTAAACACAAGGCAGGTCATGCTCCTTTGCGCTCGGAAGAAAATAAAGAACAAGATGATGCTTCCTGTTCGTCTTTCTGTACCGAAGCAGAGGTAGAAGAAGTTAAGTTTGAGTAAGGGCTAACTAGCTAAGCGGACGATGACCTGCATGAGCAAAAGCTTTACGAATTTTGCTCATCCAGGTTGTCTATAAGAGTTCGGCATCTAAATAAAAAGCCGGCATCAAAAATAGAAAGCTTGCACGTACGAATTCCTTTAAAAGGTAAGATGCGTGCAAGCTTTATTTAATTCGTAGAACTACTACTGAGAGCAACTACTGAGGGCTACTACTGAAGATTCGGAACGAGGGCTACTCTTTAGCTTTTTAGAGTTTAGCCTGAATGAGCTTAGGGCGGAATCCAGCGTCTTCAAGCGATTGAACAATTTCGCGTTTATGCTCAGTTCCAAATGCTTCAATAGTGACGCGCAATTCCACGGCTGCATTGCGGTTTGCGGTGATGAACTGATTGTGATCAAGGCGAATAACATTGCCATTGCAATCAGCAATAGTCTGAGCAACACGAACAAGTTCGCCTGGACGATCAGGCAAAAGCACTGAAACAGTAAAGATTCTGTCTCGCTGAATCAAGCCATGCTGTACAACACTTGCCATGGTGATAACGTCCATGTTGCCACCAGAAAGAATGGAAACAACCTTCTTGCCGTGGTCATTGAGATGCTTAAGTGCGGCAACTGTCAAAAGGCCAGAGTTCTCAACAATCATCTTGTGGCTTTCGACCATATCCAAGAAGGCAACAATTATTTCGTCATCCTCAATGGTGATGATGTCATCAAGATTTTCCTGCAGATACGGGAAAATTACATCGCCCGGTTCTTGAACAGCAGTACCATCAGCAATGGTATTAACGGAAGGCAGTTTTACTACGTGTCCTGCCTTGAGCGACTCTTTCATACATGCCGCGCCACTCGGTTCAACACCAATAACTTTGATGCGCGGATTAAGCAACTTCGCCAAAGTAGAAACACCAGTAGCTAATCCGCCACCTCCGATGGGAACCAAAATAAGATCAACAAGCGGGAGCTCTTGGACAATTTCCATAGCAATGGTGCCCTGTCCTGCTGCAACAATGGGGTCATTGAACGGATGAATAAAGGTCAAGCCCTCTTCTTCGGCAAGTTTAAGCGCATATTGATATGACTCATCGTAGACATCGCCTTCCAGCACAACGGTAGCACCTTGTTCTTTGGTGCGCTCCACCTTGATAAGCGGGGTGGTGGTAGGCATAACGATGGTTGCTTTAACACCGTATTTTCTTGCAGCATAGGCAACACCTTGTGCATGGTTTCCGGCCGATGCCGTGATAAGACCGCGCTGGCGCTCTTCGTCTGTTAGGGTTGAGATCTTAAAGTACGCACCACGTACTTTGTAAGCGCCTGTACGTTGCATATTTTCTGGCTTGAGATATACCTCGTTATTGGTTTCTTTGCTGAAGTGGTGGCTGTAAATGAGCTTAGTTTCTTGGGTAACTTCTTTAACTTTTTTTGCTGCTTTTTCAAACGTTTCCAGTGTCAGCATAGAATCCTCGGATCTTATAGTGTTTTATCGTTGTGTACTGATGTTTATACTACAATTTGTTTGAACGAAATAAAATCCTATAAAGTCTATGTAATTAAATTAACGAACGGAGACACCATGCAAACAGTTTCTACTGAAAATGCACCTGCAGCTATCGGCCCTTATTCTCAGGCTATTAAAGTTGGCAATTTGATGTTCGCTTCTGGCCAAATTGCTCTCAATCCCAAGACGGGCGAAATGGTGGGCTCAACTATCCAAGAGCAATCCGAGCAGGTTATGAAAAATATTTCAGGCCTTTTAGGTGCAGCAGGTGCTTCGTTTGAAAATGTAGTTAAAACAACCTGTTTCCTTAAGAATATTGAGGACTTTTCAGCTTTTAACGAAGTATACGGGCGTTATTTCACCAACCATCTTCCTGCTCGTTCGGCAGTTGGTGTAGCAGGTCTGCCAAAGGGTGCGCTCATCGAAGTGGAAGTTATTGTTTCTCTTGAAGCAGAATAGTTCGCATAGTCAAAATAATCGAGCGACCAAAGTGGGCAAATCGAATAACAAGCAGGGCAATCTGGGTGGCCTGGGCGGTCAGGGCAATCAGGCCGGCCGAGCCAGCCAGAGCAACCAAGGTGGCCGAGTCAATCAAAATGGCTCGCCCAGCCAAGGCAAGCTCATCATTTGTCCCACGCCACTAGGTAACTTAGGAGATGTAACCAAGCGTTCCCTAGAAGCGCTTGAAGCTTGCGATGTAGTTTGTTGTGAAGATACCAGAGTTACCGGAAAGCTTCTTTCGGTGCTTGGTATTGAAAAGCGCCTCGAACGCCTTGATGAAAATACGATATCTCACCAGGCCATACGTATTGTTGAGCGCATCGCTTCGGGAGAGACAATCGCTTACTGCAGTGATGCCGGTATGCCTGGTGTGTCAGATCCGGGGCAGAGGCTTATTGCTTGTGCTTATGAAGCTTCGGTTGCTGTTGAAGTGCTTCCCGGTCCTACTGCAGTAGCTACTGCCTATGTTGCCAGTGGTTTTACTGCTCAGAGCTTTTATTTTGGGTCGTTTTTCCCACGCAAAACAACAGAGCGCATAAAGCTTTTAGAGTCACTCAGATCTCTTGATGCTGTTTTGATTTTTTACGAAAGCCCCCGGCGCTTAGTTTCTGCTCTTGAAGATATTGCTTCGGTTTTTCCATTTCGCATGGTGGCAGTATGCAGAGAGCTTACCAAGGTACATGAAGAGGTTTTGCGCGGAAGCGCTCGCAAGCTTTTTGAGATTTTTTCTGAGCGCCAAAGTGCCGGTGAGCTCAAGGGTGAAATTGTGCTTGTTATTGATGTTGCCCCTGAAGAAGAAAATCTTGATCAAGCGCAAGACAAAGAACAGAAGGCGCGCCTCACCGCTCAAAAACTCATTGAAGAGGGGCAATTATCAAAGAAGGAAATAGTGGCTTTGTTGCGCCAAGATTATGGCTTGTCGCGCAATGTGGCCTACGAGCTGGTTCATTCGCGCTAGTTAATTGGCGTGTAGGCGAAGTGGTTTATGGTAAGTGTACTCGCTTCGACTCAACTTGCCTGTGCGCACGGGGTGTTTTGCAAGCTCGTTCAACGAAACGTGCGCCTCGTATATTTTGCTTTGGCTCAGTTTATCCGTGCACCCCGTGCTCTTCGCAAGCTAATTAAGCAACAATTGTTTTGCACTTGCGCGGTGATTCTTCTAAATTCGCAAAGCAAGTTCTTCAAGCATGGTAGAATGCGAAAGCACGCACTATTGTGTCATGGGGTGTTTTAGCCTCATGTTTTAGGAATGCTATTTGTGCCAAGGATTTCATTTGTCTGAGGTAGATAAGGAGCTTTAAATCAATGTCAAAAGGTACTTATTCTTTTACGACACCAATTTACTACGTTAATGCAGCCCCACATTTGGGTACTGCTTATACCACCATCGCAGCTGACGCGGTTGCCCGATATCAGCGCCTCAATGGCTATGATGTTGCCTTCGTAACCGGCATGGACGAACACGGCCAAAAGGTTGCCGACACGGCCAAAGATAAGGGTATGAACCCTCAAGAATGGTGTGATTCCATGGAGCCTGCATTTCGCGATGTATGGGACATGCTAGATATTACCTACACTGATTTCGTGCGCACAACCGAGCCTCGTCATGCGCGCACGGTAAAGAAATTCTGGCAAGATCTTTATGACAAGGGTTATTGCTACAAGGGCTCTTATGAAGGTTGGTATTGCGTTCATGAGGAAACCTACTATGCCGAATCTGACTTGGAGAAAAACGAAGACGGCGAATTTGTATGCCCTGATTGCAAGCGTCCTGTTCAAAAGGCGAGTGGCGAAGAAAATTGGTTCTTTAAGCTCTCAGATTTCCAGGATAAATTGCTTGCCTTTTACGAGGAAAATCCTGACTTCATTCGTCCCGAGACGCGCAAGAATGAAATTGTTACCTTTGTTAAGGGTGGCTTGA
The DNA here is from genome assembly GCA_963586955.1 of bacterium. Lineage (GTDB taxonomy): Bacteria > Actinomycetota > Coriobacteriia > Coriobacteriales > Eggerthellaceae > Anaerotardibacter. Next base: position 4,090 of record CAVABR010000083.1, on the reverse strand, counting down.
AAGACCTTTCTATTTCTCGTTCCACCTTTGATTGGGGTGTTCCGCTTCCGTTTGATGATGGTCATGTTGCTTACGTTTGGGCTGATGCGCTTTTGGCCTACCTCACCGGTATTGGCTACGCTGATCCAGAGCGCGAAGGAGAATTCGAATCGCGCTGGCCTATGCAATATCACTTTGTTGGCAAAGATATTACGCGTTTCCATTGCGTGATTTGGCCTGCCATGCTCATGGCTGCTGGTCTGCCAATCACTCATACTGTTTTTGGTCATGGCTTTTTGCTTACCAAAGGTGAAAAGATGTCGAAATCGCGCGGTAATGCACTCAAACCTGCTGATTTGGTAAGTGTTTTTGGTGTTGATGCTTATCGTTACTACTTCCTCTCTGATGTTCAGTTTGGTCATGATGGTTCTATTTCTATCGAGCGCATGGTTCAGGTTTATAATGCTGATCTTGCTAATACCTGGGGAAATCTTTGTTCGCGTGTTCTCAATATGACCAAGAAATATTTTGATTTCAAAGTTCCTCAACCAAGCGCAAATGCAGAGCAGAATCCACTTAAGGAAATTGCTGATGGCCTTTATACCGAATATGATGCTTGTATGTCTCAGGTTGATTTTTCGGGCGCAACCGCTGCAGTTCAAAAGCTTGCCAGCAGGGTAAACCTTTATGTAGAAGAATCTGCTCCTTGGAATTTGGCAAAGAGCGAAGACGGCGCTGAAGAGCTTGCCAATGTTCTTTATAATTCGCTTGAAGCAATCAGAATCATTGCACTTTTCATGGCACCGTTTATGCCTAATACTTCTGCCGAAGTATTCAAGCGTTTGGGCTTGGGCGACATTTTTGAGGTCGATGATATTGAGAAGGCTTCTGTGTGGGGACAGCTTGAAGCTGGCCTGGAAGTCACCATCGGGGATCCGTTGTATCCGCGCCTTGACGTTGATTCGATCGACTTTTCGCTTGAGTAGCGCCGTGCCGATGAATATTTCAGAACAACTGAGAAACCAACTGTTTGACCAAGAGCTCTTGCATGCTCCTGGTCAAACTTTTTTAGCTGAAGAACATGATCAGCTTGCAGATTTTTCGCTTGATTTTCTGCAAAAGAGAAAAAAGGGGAAGGTTCGCGTGGTTGAAGCGCCCACTTTTGCTTATCCAATAGCTGATACGCATGCGCATCTTGAAATGTTAAGTAACCCGGTTGCCAGTTTGGCACGGTGCGCGTGCTACGGCCTTCGTTTTATCTGTTCAATCACTGACCCGGTTGAAGACATGAAAACAACGCTTGCCCGCGTTGAGCAATGGAAAAGTGATGCACAGAACCTTTTGACTCAGCATGGTCTGGAGGAATTTTCTTCTGGCGTGCCTCATATTCGCGTTGCTATGGGCTGTCATCCTCATAATGCCAAGGATTACACCAAAAGTCTTGAAGATGAATTTATCAAGACGCTCAAAAATCCTTTGGTTTGTGCTATCGGAGAAGTTGGGCTTGACTATCACTATGACCTCTCTCCGCGCGAAGACCAGCGCGAAGTGTTTAAGCGCCAAATCCAGCTTGCTCATGAAAGTGGTCTTCCGCTTTTGTTGCACATGAGAGAGGCGCACGATGAGGGCTTAGAAATATTGTCGGCGGAAGGCTTTCCGGAAGCGGGTGTTTTGCTTCATTGCTTCAATCTTGACCCACAAACGCTTAAACCTTGGTTAGAGAATGGTTGCTATATTGCCTTCGGCGGTCCGGTGACATTCAATAAGGCAGATGAAGTACGCGAATCTGCTTCTTTGGTTTCGCTTGATCGGCTTTTGACGGAAACTGATAGCCCCTATATGACCCCTGAGCCTCTGCGCGGTATGGAATGCGGGCCTGAACATACCATTTTCACGGTTAAAAAATTGCTCGAAGTTTTCGCAGATAAATGGCCGGAAAAACCAGCAGACCAGCTTGAAGAAGAACTTTTAGGCGCGCTCTATCAAAATGCGCTTAGTCTCTTGGATAGAGAAGTCACGACATGGCAAGCATCGTAGTCATTCAAGCGTCTCCGCGGGCAAATGGTGTCTCTTCGGTTATTACTGATGGGCTTGTTGCTCGTTTGGAAAGTGCGTCTTCCCAGCCTAAGATCATGCGTTTTGATGTTTCTGAGCATGAGATCAAAGGCTGCAATGGATGCGAATATTGCGCTACGCATGGCACTTGTATCATGCAAGATGTCATGGAAGATTTAATACCCGCGTTGTTGCGCGCTGACTATGTTTTTGTTGCCTCACCCGTATATTTTTCAGGTGCGCCCGCACAGTTCAAGGCCGTCCTTGATAGACTACAGCCTCTTTTTTGGAGACGCTTAGAGAAGAAGCAAACCGGGATTGGGATTCCCCAAAAGCGCCACGCGTATTTGTACGTGGTAGGCAATGGGGGAGATCCGCATGGGTTTGAGCCTCTTGTTTCAGAGGTGACGTCATCGCTTGCGCTTGCTGATTTGCGGGTGAATTTAGTGCAAAGCTTTATTGGTAATAAACCAAGCAAAAAAGAGTTGCTATCTGCACTTACTATTCCTGAGGAGGTTTTTCATGACTAAGCTTTCATATTTGGCTTCGGTGTCTGAGACGCGCTCTACGCTTGAATCGTTTGGCCTCATGACCAAAAAAGCCTTGGGACAGCATTTCTTGGTAAACGACGGAATTGTCAGTCACATCTGTGATCTGGCCGAATTATCCCAAGATGATGTAGTGGTTGAAGTAGGACCTGGCATTGGCACCTTGAGCGTTGCGCTTTTGCAAAAGGCTGGCTTTGTGGTAGCGGTTGAGCGTGATAGTGATCTTCCGCAAGTGCTGGCGCAAACCTGCAAGGAATATTCGGATCGGTTTTTCCTTATTGAAGGGGATGCGCTTGAAGTGAATGAGGCGTCATTTCCGGCCTTGCCTAATAAGCTGGTTTCGAATTTGCCGTATGCGGTAGCCGCAAGTATTGTGCTCGATTATTTTGAGCGCTTTTCAAGCATTCAAAGCGCAACGGTGATGGTGCAATCTGAAGTGGCAGATCGCATGTGTGCCAAGCCCGGTACCAAAAACTATGGTGCTTATACCGTAAAACTTGGGCTGTTCTGTGATTATGTTTCAAAGTTTTCAGTATCAGAGGGCAATTTCTTTCCTCCGCCTCGGGTTAAAAGTGCTGTTATTCGCCTTGATAGAAAACAGGATGAAATTCCTTGCGAACTTCGCAGTGCCACCATGGTAATGGCCGATGCTTCGTTTGCGAACCGACGCAAAACCATTTCGAATTCAATGAAGATGTATTTTTCTAATCCTCAAAATAAGAAGGAAGGTTTTATTCCGTTGATTCCTGAGCTTCTTCAACGGGCGCAAGTGTCAGAAAAGGTTCGGGGCGAATCGCTTTGTCAAGAAGATTTTTTGCGTTTGGGTAAAGAGTATCTTGAGCTTTCTTGATGCTCTTTGGGGCTAAGATGAGGGAATTTTTGTCTTGTTGCTCGGTATTTCTAAAAAGCGCTTTTGAATAATGCCTGTTCAGAGCGTTGACTTTCTAGACATAGTTATATTTTATGGATTTTTATCTAGAAAAATAAATGCGTGATAAAATACATGAGTTTTATTCTGTCCAAAAGGGGATTTACTATATGGATTTAGCTAAACAGGCACAAATTATCGATAACATTCATGACAAACTTTCTGAATACGTGGGTCAAAAATTGCGTGTGAAGGCAAATATGGGTCGTTCGAAGATTATTGAATCAGAAGGCGTACTCATGCAGGTTCATCCACAGCTTTTTATCATGGAAGTTCAGCGCAAACGTGGCGTTTCTGCACGTCAGTCCTATCAATATGTTGATGTTCTTACCGGCATGGTTGAGCTTAGCCAAAATGGTGAGCAGATTTTCGGTACGTTTATTGAAGAAGAAACTGATGAAGAGGAAGTGGTAGCCACTGAAGCTACGCCTGCTGTTGAAGGTGAGGTTAAGCAACCTCTTATCTAGTTTTTATCACTAGTATTTGATTTCGAAAAAGCGAGCCATTACGGTTCGCTTTTTTCATGCTTCGCTTTAAAGCTTGCGCTCAACCCCTCGCGCTTTCGCGCTTCGGGCGAATT
>CAVABR010000082.1:0-12808 GCA_963586955.1 bacterium | reverse complement strand
ATCGCCAATATTGAGAAGGTATGGATTAGGGTCAAAGAATGAAGAAAGAAACAAAGCTTATTGCTAAAAATAGAAGAGCCTTTCATGACTATGAAATTTTGGATAGGCTTGAGGCAGGTATTGTTCTGACCGGCACTGAAGTGTGCTCGCTCAGAGAAAATAACTGTCAACTGACTGATTGCTTTGCTCTTATTCGCAACCATGAGGTTTGGCTCAATAACTTGCATATTGCTCCGTATAGTCATGGCAATCTTTGCAATCCTGATCCTGACCGCAAGCGCAAATTATTGCTTCATCGCAAGCAAATCAGAGAGCTCACTCAAAAAACCCAAGAGAAGGGTCTGGCGCTCGTTCCCCTAAAAATGTATTTCGATCAAAATTCTCGTGTTAAATTGGAATTAGCGGTCGGCAGAGGTAAGAAGCTCTACGACAAGCGCGCATCAATGGCCGAGCGTGATTCAAAGCGTGAGATTGAGCGCGCGATGAAACAACGGTATCGATAGGAGTTTCAAGATATGAACCAAGAAGCATTGGAAATGGTCGAAAAGTTGGCTATTCGACTCAACGATGTTAAAGAAGTAATTGAAGAATGTCCTTATGAAGTTGATGATCTTGCCAAGCGTCTTGACCGAATAGATGACAAGCTCTATTTGCTCATGGTTGAGATTGAGAAGGAATCAGAGGCTTACCGCAAACAAAAAGAAAAGAGCGAATCAAAGGTAGTGCCACTTAAAGTTGATGAGGGTGCGCAGTCTTTTGATGATTCTCTTGCAGACGAAGAAACGCAGGCTTCTGTCAAGACAAAAGGCACCGTCGCCCAGCACGCAGGAGATGCTAACTCTTCTTCCGAAGACGAAGAAGATCACAAGTCATTTCTCTCTGATGAGATGAAAGAGAATATGAAAGAAGGAGCTCGCACCTTAAATGGCATCTATAAAGATGGCAAAGAGGTTGTTTCTGAACTTTCCGATGCTATGTCAGATATCAAGAGTGTGTTTGATTTCAAGAGTAAGCTAAAGCGCTAAGTGCTAGCCGGCTGTGATTTGAAGCATTCTAGCCGGCTGTGATTTGAATCGTTGAGATAAGGTTTTGTTTTAGGGCTAGGCTCTGTGAAAGAGTTTAGCCTCGTTAAAAGCGAAGTCTCGCGTAAGCCTCCGGGTCGGTGTAAGCGAATTCTTCGTCCGTGAGAGAGCTCAGCTTTGTAAAAAGTGAAGTTCCACATAAGGCAATTTAGTAAATAGTACTTGCATTAAAATAGGCAGGTCAGCTCCAATTTTCTTAGGCTGACCTGCCTTGTTTTTTAAATATGTCTTGCACTTAGAGTCGGCGTGCAATGCTAGGACGCATCAACCTGCGCCAAGCTAGGTATATTCCTTATTCAGGCAATTCGGTATTGTTCTTCTTTCTTTTGTGATAGTAGTAAAGACCCAAAAGGAATGGTAAGAGGTATACCCCAATAGTTGAAAGCAATGCTGTTACGCCTGAATTGGTAAGAGGTGCATGGTCAAGGAAGATAGAAGCGGAATTAAGCGCACCGCCACTTTGACTTATTACTACACCAAGGAAGAAATTATTGGCCCAGTGTACCGCCAAACCAGGAAGAAGATTTCCGTAAAGCAAAGCCATGAAATACATTGCAAATCCTGGTACGAAGTATGCAAGAGCGCCCGTTATGTAGCTTAGGTAGTCTCCTTGAGCAAGCATTTCCGGATTAGTTAAATGTCCTACCATAAACAAGGCCGAGGAAAAAACACCACAAAGAACGCTTTTTACGGTAATTTCTAATTTGTTACCACAAGCAAAGCGAAGAAATGCTCCTCTGAATAAAAACTCTTCAAGAGAGGTTTGTGCCCAGATCAAAAGAAGGCAAATAATTGCATTGATAATAATAGGAGCAACACCAATAGGGTTAAGTTCGACTCTACCCAGAGCTATTTCAGGAACAGTAATAACAACCAGGCCAATTACCTGCGCAATTGCGAAGAAAGCTATGTGGCGAACATTTGGTTTGTTGCCTGCGCCAAAACAAAAATCCTTTGCTGATGTTTTGATAAAAATGCGCAAAAATTTACAGGTCAAGAAAAGCCCAATAGCAAAAGAAATCAGGGTAGGAAGCATTTGCGTATACCATCCGTTTTCCGCCGTTGGAGCACCAAATGCTATTCTAAATGCAATGCCAAAAACTAAGGTAACTGCCTGCCAAGCTGCTATTGAGCAAACTAAAAAGAGAACCCAGGAGCCAAGCGAAGCTTCGTTAGGTCCTCGTTCTGGTTTTTTCTTTGCTGTGGGAGCTGGGGGAGTGGGCGTAGCATTTTCTTGATCTGCTACCGCATTGTCTGCCATATTAAGATCTTCCTCCTTAATTAATCTAAACAAAATCTTGTTGGTATATACAACAGGGGAATTATAGCACCCCTATTGTACAATCAGTTTTATTTACAACTTTTGTCGTATGCTCGTTAATCTAATGCTTTGATTTTTTCTGTTTCTGTATCATCAACAATAAAGCTTCCATCATTAATGGCTGTGAGTCTTTTATTTATACTGTCGAGTAAAAATAAAATTCTGTCCTTGTAATTTTTTAATTTTTCTTCATTAAACCAGCAAGCTTGGTTATGAGAATCGAATTCATAGCAACTGCTATAGAGTTCGCAACATTCAAGATTTAATTTTGGCAACACTTCATCGTTGTCTATTACATCAATTCCTGTTAAAGGTTCTCCAGTTTCAGCATCGCTGATCCATATTGGCCCTTGTAGGTAATCAAGCATTAACTTTATTGTTTTCATTTTATATATTCGTGCCTTGTAGACTTGGTGTTGTAAAACAAAAAAAGGAACGCATGAAGCGTCCCTTTACTTTATGCTATCTGATTGATTAAGAATCTAGATGCGTATTAGTTCTTAGTTATGCACGCTCAACGTTGCCAGACTTGAGGCACTTAGTGCAAACGTTAGCACGCTTAACTTTTCCGTTAACCTTGATGGTTACCTTTTGGATATTGGGACGAAAAGTACGGTTGGTTACACGATGAGAGTGGCTGACGTTGCGACCAGCGCTTGGTGCTTTACCGCAGATTTCACATACCTTAGACATTCTTAATCACTCCATTTACTTCTAAATTTCCTCGGCACGACATTCAACACGACGCACCGGTATTTGCAAAAGCCCAAAGACTATAACACAGACAACTTTTTCTTCCAAGACATTTATGTTGTTATTCTCAAAAAACATTCAAAAGAAACGCTCAAACGCACCAAAATTCTGCTCGGGAAGCACCAAAACGCTCCTAAATAATGCCCAAGAAGCACCAAAACGCCCCCAAGTTTTGCCTAAGAAGCCCGAAAAGACCTCAAATCCTGCCTAAGAAGTGCCAAAACGTCCCCAGATCATACACAACTTGCGCAAAATTAAACTAATTTAGCCCAGACAAAAGGCAATCTATAGACTCGATGTGCTTGATTTGTTTGTTTGTCTACCTTTAAGTATGTTTTGGTTTACTATGCGCTATACTACCCATTCGGTGAATTACCAATGTTAAGAAAGGTTTGCTATGACTGGTGAAATAGAAGGAACTTTGAATATTTCCAAAGACGTACTTGCAGACGTTGCAGGTCATGCTGCCCTTCAATGCTATGGGGTAGTAGGAATGGCTTCTCCTAATACTGTTGATGGTATTGCAAAGTTGCTTCCTAATTCCCGTCTTCGTCGCGGTGTTGTTGTTTCAGTTGACGAAGAAGGCACCCTCGTTAGCCTCTATGTGATTTTGGAACACGGCGTAAATATTAATGTCGTTTCAAATAACCTTATTGATCAGGTTTCTTTCGCCTTGAAAGATTTTGTTCAGGGTACCCTTAAGGGCGTGATGGTTCACGTGCAGGGCATCAAGGTTCGTCCGTAACTTAAACCCTTAACCGTAGCTTAATGCCCAAAAGGGAATCGAAAGAATTCAACCAAGGAGCAAAACTGTATGAGCAACTACACATCTAGCGATATTGTTTCAGCCATTGCGCATGCTGCAAAGGTATTAGATGCTCGCAAAGATGAAATCAATCGCTTGAATGTATTCCCAGTGCCTGACGGAGACACCGGCACTAACATGTCCCTCACGCTAGCGATGGTGGTAGAAAACCTCTCTTCGCTTCCTGTAAATGCCACTTCAGCAGAAAAACGTCACGCGGTAACCACCGGCGCCCTCATGGGAGCGCGAGGCAACTCCGGCGTTATCACTTCTCAGATCCTTCGTGGTATTTGCGAAGGCTTTGAAGGTCATGATAACTTCGATGTTATTGCAGTTGATTCGGCATTTGCTCGTGCGGTTGAGGTTGCTTTTAATGCAGTACGCAAGCCGGTTGAGGGCACTATCCTTACGGTCTTGCGTGATACGGCGGCAGGCGCAAAGCATGCGCGCAAAAAGAAGATGGATCTTGAAGAGGCTCTGCAATATATTGTGGCGGAAGCCTACGCTTCTGTTCAGCGCACGCCTGAGCTTCTTCCGGTTCTTAAAGAAAATGGCGTAGTTGACGCAGGCGGATTCGGCCTTGCTATCTTTTTTGATGCTTTTGTTTCTGCCCTTACCGGTCGCAGTGAGAACCTCGGAAAAGACATTCTTTCTTCAACTTCTGCACCAAAGGTAGAAATTGAACAGATCAATGACTGGGAAGGTTCTGCCTACATTTATTGCAATGAATTCTTAGTTGACTCTGAGGTACTTGACCCTCAGGAGGCGCTTGATTTTCTTTCCACTATGGGTGACTGCGAACTCTGTGTTGGCTCTGTTCCTAAGTTTAAGGTTCACGTTCATTCCAATACGCCTGACAAAGTTCTGGCCTACTTCTTAGAGCGCGGTCAAATCTCTGAGGTATTCATTCATAACATGAAGCTTCAAAGTGAAACTCGTACGGCAAAATTAGAAGCCGAACAAAAGCAAGAAAAGAAAAAGATAGGCTTTGTCAGTGTTGCAGTAGGCGAAGGTAACGTTGCTATTTTGAAGAGCTTAGGTGTTGATTACGTAGTATCTGGCGGTCAGACCATGAACCCTTCAACAAAAGAGTTGCTTGATGCGGTAAATAGCGTTAATGCTGAATCGGTCATCATTCTTCCTAATAACAAAAATATCATCATGGCATCTCAGAGCTGTGTTGAGCTTTCTGAAAAACCTTGTGCGGTTGTTCCAACCACCAGCGTGCCAGAGGCATTTTCTGCTCTGTTTGTCTTCAATGAAGATGCTACCTTGGAAGAAAACGTTGAAGAGATGATAGACGCCTGCCAAGATGTAGCAACAGGCGAAGTTACCCGCGCTATCAAAGACGCAAAAGACGCTCATGGCAACCCCATTCATGATGGAGACATCATCGGTATTGCTTCTGGCTCCATTGAGATAGTTGCTAATTCGGTCGAAGATGCCACGCTGGGTATTTTGCGCACTATGGACGCGCAAGATGCTGATAATCTCACCCTTTTGGCTGGTGCTGACTTAACTGATGAAGCACTTGAGAGTCTTGTTGAAAAAATTGAGGCCGAATTTGAGGATCTGGAAATTGATTCCCAGCGAGGAGACCAGCCTCTTTATCCGGTAGTGCTTTCGGTTGAGTAAGGCAAAACGGTGGAGCAATCTTCCGAAAAACAACGAAGAGAATCTAAGGCGGCCAAAGGGGCAACTCTTGACCGCCTTTCTGCTAGTTTGAGACAAGATGCGCCCGTCTCTCAGGTAAAGCTGGTCAGCGCCGATCGTGCTCGGACATTTGAATCCATGGGTGTTCGCTCGGTCAGAGACCTGCTTACGTTTTACCCGCATCGCTATCTTGATATGGCACAAATGCGCCAGGTTCAAACCGCCCAAATTGGCGAAAGTTGCACCATTGTTGCGCGCGTCTATGAAATGGTAAGCAAAAAACCCAACCAGCGCTATTCGCTTTGTGAAGTTACCCTGATAGATGACACGGGAACCTTCATTATGACCTGCTTTAATCAGCCATGGTTGACTAAGCAGGTTTCAAAAGGGGATCTGTTGCGCGTGTCAGGCAAGATGGAATTTTCGTACGGCTTTAAGCGTATGACCAATCCGTTTTGGGAGGTTATAGAAGAAGGCGAAGCATCTTCTCATGGTTTGGTGGTGCCTATTCATTCGGCAAGCGCAAAGCTATCACGCAGAATGGTAGCGCGTATTGTTCGCAATGCCCTAGAGCTTACCTGTGGCATGTATGATCCGCTTCCGCTGTTTTTGCGTGAGCGCTACCGGCTATGCTCCCGGTATCAGGCCTATCGCATGATTCACTTTCCGCAGTTCATGGCAGAGGTTGACCAGGCAAAACGTCGGCTTGTCTATGAGGAAGTATTCTATCTTGAGCTGTTTTTGCTCAATGAAAAAAAGAAACGTTCTGAAAAATATAGCCCGTGTATGCAAACGCTCGGCAAAGAAGCCCGGCAAGAGGTTGTCTCTCAGCTTCCCTTTACGCTCTCTCAAGACCAGGTCAGAGCCATAGATGAAATCCTTGAAGGCATGGCAAAACCAGAAATCATGAATCATCTGTTGTTGGGAGATGTTGGCACCGGAAAAACAATAGTTTCACTTTTTGGGCTTCTTACAGCGTGCGAATCAGGCAACCAGGCCGTTATGATTGCGCCAACGGAGGTTTTAGTGTGGCAATACGCTGCAACGCTTGGTCCCTATTTGGAATACAAAGGCTATTCGTGGGATATCTTGAGTGGCTCCACAGACGAAGAGGCACGCCAGAATATTATTGAGCGCCTGCGCACGGGAGCGCTTGATGTGTTGTTTGGTACTCATGCGCTTCTTGAGGATGACGTGGAATTCATGCAATGTTCGTTTATCTGTTTTGACGAACAACAGCGCTTCGGTGTTGACCAGCGCCAAACGCTCATAGACAAAGCGCCCGGAGCCGATGTGCTATCCATGACGGCAACTCCCATTCCGCGCTCCTATGCGCTCACGCTCTACGGGGACATGACATTTTCGTGTTTGAAGCAATCTCCTTCACGAAAGCAGGAGCGAAAAACCACGGTATGCCATTTTTCGGAAGAAGGCATTGCCTATGACGCTCTGCGCGCTTGCATTGCCCGGGGAGAGCAAGCCTTTGTTGTCTGTCCGCTCATCGGTGTTCCCACTGAAGATAAGCAGGACAACAGCGACGAAGAGCGCATCGAATATGCCAGCATAGAATGGGGTCTTGAATCGGATGCGTTCAAGAGTGCTTCGAAAGAGGTGCTAACCCACGCAAAGATAATTCAAGACCAAGTGGTGCCCGAGGCGCGCATTGGCGTTTTGCATGGCAAGCTTTCAAGCAAAGAAAAGAACGACATAATGGAGGCGTTTAGGGATGGCCTTTTAGATGTGCTGGTTTCAACCACCGTGGTAGAAGTTGGCATTGACGTTCCCAACGCAAGTGTGATGATCATTGAAGACGCAGACCGCTTTGGCCTAGCTCAGCTCCACCAGTTGCGCGGGCGCGTAGGAAGAGGAAGTGTGGCAGGCGAAGTATTTTTGGTATCGCGCTCTAAGGCTCCTCAAGCGCTCGAGCGCCTTCGTGCTATGGAAAAGACCGAAGATGGCTTTAAGCTTTCCGAATTTGACTTAGCACAGCGCAAGGAAGGCGACATTTTCGGTATTCGCCAGCATGGTCGGCCGGCGCTGAAGTTGGTAAATGTTATTCGCGATAAGGCCATAATTGAAGCTGCGCGCCATGATGCAGAGGCGTTTCTCAATAGAGAAGAAGGAACCGAAGAAGAGAGGCAAATTGTCTTTCGCGAACTTACCTTAGTAAGAGAAAATGGGGAAGAAGCCCCGGCGAAAGTAGGGAAATAGATAGCTAAACCACGCTAGGAGCCACTGTCGCGGGCAAGAGCGCACCGGCACAGGAAGAGCGCACCGGCACCGGCACAGGAAAAGCGCACCGGCGCAGGAACCCCAGCGAAGGTAAAGGAATAAACAAAGGACACAAAATGAGAGTCATTGCAGGCGAATATAGAGGGCGCAAACTCAAAGCGCTTAAAGGAAGCGAAACAAGACCAACCACTGACAGGGTAAAAGAAGCGCTGATGAGCAAGATCATAAGCGCGAAAGACACCTTGGAAGATCTTTGCGTTCTTGACGCCTTTGCGGGAACAGGCGCATTGGGAATTGAAGCGCTCAGCAGAGGCGCATCATTTGTTGCATTTTGCGACAAATCAAACGAAGCAATAAAAATTATTTCTGAAAACTTGAAAGACCTCAAAGTGGCGCCGTCTCAATATGCGCTAAAGAAATTGGATTCGCTTTCTCTGTCCGCCTCCGTATTCAGACAATCCTTTGACCTGGTGTTTCTTGACCCTCCCTATGCGTATTCTCCTTATGAAGTTCTTAAGGTCATGGACGCGTATTTTCAAACCGGCGTGCTAAAAAATGACGCGCTTGTTTGCTACGAGCTAGCTAAATCTTCGAAAAAAGAGCTTGAAGAAGCGCTCAATGCGTTAAAATTGGCAAGTATTTCATATAAGGAATACGGTGAAACTTCTATCGTGCTAATAAGGAAGGACGCACAATGAAGCGTGCAGTTGTACCAGGAACATTTGACCCCATCACCGCTGGTCATGTTGATGTTATTACTCGTGCTGCTCAGATTTTTGACGAGGTTGTTGTTGCCGTTGCCGCATCAGTCAAGAAAAACCCTCTCTTTGATCAGCAAAAACGCGTAGAACTTGCCGAAGAGGCGGTAAAGTGTTTACCTAACGTTTCGGTAATCAGCTTTAACGGCTTGCTAGTTGAATGCGTTGAAGAACTCAAAGCTGATGTGGTTGTAAAAGGCCTTCGCGCTATTACTGACTTTGAATATGAATTTCAAATGACGGCGCTCAACTATGAACTTCGCCAAGATTTAGAGACATTCTTTATTATGTCTCCTCCTAAATATATGTATCTCTCTTCTTCCATTGTTAGAGAGATGGCATCTATGGGAGGTAACATTACCGGGTTTGTTCCTGAATGTGTTGAAAAGACGCTCAAAGAATATTTCGCTTCAGCTTATGAAAATAAAGCCTAGACCTGCAATAATAAAACCTAGGTTTTTAAAAATAAATAAAGGTCAAGCGTCTTTTTTGCCACCTTTATTTGTTGAGAATATATAAAGAGATAGGGTTTATATCCATTAACCCTATGGTTATTTTTGCGCGCTGGTGTTTTTTTGCTACACTGTGCTAGTGGTTTGTCCACGATCGTGTTTTACACGTTTTGGAAGGAAGTATATGGACGAAACAGGAGTAATGGGTCTTATTGAAGAACTGGCAGTTCTTATTGAAGACTCTAAACCGGTTTTTGGAAAAAATACTATGAAGCAGGTTGATATTCAGGCTGCTTTTGAAATTTTGGATGAAATTCGTGACGTCTTCCCAAGCGAATTTGCTCAGGCTCGTCAGGTTATTCGTGAGCGTCAGGCTCTTCTTGATGAAGCAGAAGCTCAGGCAACGCGCTTGATTGAAGATGCTCGAAGCCAAGCTATCACCATTGCAAGCGAACAAGAAATTGTGCGTATTTCTCAGCAGCAGGCTGATGCTATTTTGGCAGAAGCTCGTGAGCTTGAGCGCCAGACTCGTGCCGGCGCAGAAGATTATGCAGACGAAGTATTCAATCATGTTGAGCAGGGGCTTGATACCGCACTCAGCTCAATTCGTCGTGTGCGTGATCGTCTTAATGCAAACTCTCTCAATTCGGGTCGCTAATGGATTCGTTGGTAGTTGATATTCCTGATAAGCTCTTCGCTGTTGCGGAGAGCTTATCTTTTGAGGGTGCGTATGCACTACCTGCCCTTTCTCATTGTTCAAACGAATATCGTTTTGCGAAACCTTTGCACTACTGCGTGCAAATCAGCAACACGGGCGGTGCCTTATATGTGGGTGGTTATGTTGAAGGGGACGCAACGGTAGAGTGCGTTCGTTGTCTTGAAGAGACAACGTATCATTTGCGCGGAGAGGTGGAAGGCTACTTCTTAACTCCTGGTTCTGATAGGGAACTCACGGAGGAAGAAGAAGACGAATACGAGGTGCTTCCTGAAAGCCATCAGATTGACCTTGAGCCTCTTTTGAGGGCGGCACTCATGCTTGATATGCCCTTAAGCCCGCTTTGTGATGATAACTGCAAAGGGCTTTGTCCGTATTGTGGCGCAAATCTTAATAAGGAAACGTGTGATTGCAAGCCTGAAGAAGAACCAGAAAGCGCCAATCCGTTTTCTGTTCTCAAGACTATTCGCTTTGATGAAGAGTGATTTGTGAAGATTTGCCCACGGAGCGAATTTAGTGCAATTTCTTATTGAAAGATTAAAATCACTTTGCTAATATGTCTCTTCGCGTGATTTAGTAGTTTTCAGGTTTCACCTGTTATATAGAAGGAGAATCATCATGGCAGTGCCAAAGCGTAAGACTGGTCGTGCTCGTACTCATGCACGTCGTAGTGAAAATGACAAAATTGCAGCACCTTCACGTTCTGTATGTCCTCAGTGTGGGGAAGTAAAGCTTCCACATCGCGTATGCCCTAATTGTGGTCATTATCGTGATCGTGAAGTTATCCAAACTGCTTAAGCTTTTTGCCATAAACTCACAAGTAGTGAATCCCTCGGCATCAAACCGAGGGATTTTTTTGTGTAAATAGCCCTTGAGCACAACACCTTGGCTGATCACTTTATAATGTTTCTGCTTGAAAAAATTAAAGGAGAGATCATATGTCAGAACATGTTGTTGTTGCGGTGGATGCCGTTGGGGGCGATCTAGGTTCTTCAGTTATGCTTGAAGGTGTTGCTTCTGCACTTGCTCATGACGCAGATCTTGAAGTTATTCTTTGTGGCCCGGCAGATGTGGTTGAACCTTTTGCTAAAGAGCATGAACGTTGCATTGCCCAAGTGGCTACTGAAGCTATTGCTATGGATGAACATCCGGCGCAGGCGGTGCGCAAGAAGAAAGACTCAAGCATTGTTGTTGGGTGCCGTATGGTAAAAGAGGGCAGGGCTCAGGGGTTTTTCTCTCCCGGGTCAACGGGTGCTGTTTTGGCGGCTGCCACATTAGTGATTGGTCGCATCAAAGGCGTTATGCGCCCTACGCTCTGCACCATTATTCCTTCGCCTAAAAAAACTGTAGTCATGGCGGACGTGGGAGCAAACGCAGACTGCAAACCAGCATACCTAGTTCAGTTTGGGCAAATGGCTTCAGTTTATGCAGAAAAAGTGCTTGATATCAAAGACCCTAAGGTGGCACTGCTCAACATTGGCGAAGAAGAAACCAAGGGTTCAAAATTCACTCAGGAAGCCTATGCGCTCTTAAAACAAGAGCTTCCTTCTTTTTGTGGCAATGCCGAAGGTGGAGACTTGCTCTTAGGAGATGCTGACGTATATGTTAGCGATGGCTTTACCGGCAACGTTTGCATCAAGACTATCGAAGGCACAGCCAAAGCCCTTTTTGGGGCGCTTAAAGAAGCCATGATGTCTTCGATGAGCACAAAACTTGCAGCCTTGGTTTTGAAAAGTAGTTTCATGGAACTTAAAGATAGTATTTCTCCTGATACTTACGGAGGCGCACCTCTTTTGGGCGTTAAGGGAGCCTGCCTGATTGGACACGGTTCTTCAAATGCGAAGGCCATTGAAAATGGTATCAACGCTACCGCCAAAACAATTCGTTTGAATGTTTCGGGAATAATTGAGCAGATGGTTTCATCAGGAGATACACTCAAGTAAAATTAAAGATTGGTACTGTAGGAAATAGATGGACACTCGTGGCATATAAAACAGAGCATACTCAAAGGTTAAAAAAGGTTGAAGAAATCATAGGGTACACCTTTAAAGATTCTTCAATTTTGCTTGCTGCTCTTACGCATCCTTCCGCAGCGGAGGGAAGGTCTATTTCTGATTCCTATGAGCGTCTTGAATTTTTGGGTGACAGCATTTTAGGTGCCATCGTTGCTTATCGTGCCTATCATGCCTACCCTGATTTAGACGAAGGTGGCTTAACCCGCATCAAAGTCTCGCTGGTTTCTGGCTCATCGCTTTCTAAAGTGGCCGAAGGCCTAGGCTTTGCTGATGTGATTATCTTTGGTTCTTCTGAGACAGGAACGGGCAGACGCGGGCTTCATTCTGCGCTTGAAAATGTCTACGAAGCTGTGGTTGCAGCAATCTATCTTGATGGTGGGTTAAAAGAAGCAGTGGCTTTCGTTGAAAAAACGCTCATCATCAACATGAGCCCTGACATGGCCAAAGAGCCAGAAAATCCTAAGAGCGTTTTGCAAGAGCGCCTTCAAGAAGATGGCATCACGCCAACCTATAGGCTTGTTGAAACGCAAGGCCCGCCTCATGATCGCACGTTTGTCACTCAGGTTTTTGTGGGCGTGCAATCAATTGCAAAAGGTGTTGGCAGAACTAAAAAAGAATCAGAAAGCCATGCTGCTGAATCGGCACTTGAAGCTCTCAGCTCATTTTTTGATGCTAAAGATTCTAAAGATAAGAAAAGAAAAGCCGATGCTAAGGCTGCTGTTAAGGCGGCAAAGGCAGAAGAAAAAGCTCGTCGTCAAGCTGAGCGTGCACGCAATAAAAAGAAGCAATGAAGTAGGTCAATAGATGTATCTTAAGTCGTTGACTTTAAAGGGTTTTAAATCCTTTGCTGATCGAACAGTTCTAAAATTTCAACCCGGAGTAGCTGCAGTTGTAGGGCCTAATGGCTCAGGCAAATCGAACATTTCCGATGCCGTTTTGTGGGTTTTGGGCGAACGCAACGCTAAAAACCTCCGTGGTCAATCCATGGAAGATGTTATCTTTTCCGGATCCTCTGCAAGAAA
>CAVABR010000081.1:0-4340 GCA_963586955.1 bacterium | reverse complement strand
AAGCTTGCATAAGCGCAAGCGAATGGTAGGAGCACGGGTGACTTCGAGCTTAATCATTTCTGATTTGCCCTGATAGCAAAATGCGCTTATCATGACGGCGCATGACGGTTAGGCAGAAAAGTTTAAGGAGTTCAGGTCTTTCTTTTCTTTGGGCTTTCCACTAACCTAAGAATGTTTTAATTAGCGATTTGCTATTTTGCGATGAAAGCATGATGTTTATATTTTGACGGGGGAGCCATGCTTTATTTCACGCATAAATTGTGAGCATTGTGGGGGTTAACAATGAAGCGCACGAAGGTTATTGCTACGCTTGGGCCAGCGATTGATTCAGAGTCAATCTTGAAAAATCTTATCCTGTCAGGAATGGATGTTGCTCGATTCAATTTTTCACATGGACTTCATGCAGAACACAAAGCACGCCTTGATCGATTAAAGAAAGTTCGCTCAGAGCTGGGAATTCCCGTAGCAACCATGCTTGATACTAAAGGCCCTTCTATTCGCACGGGAAAACTTGCCGGCGGAAAAGACGTTTTTCTTTGTGCAGGAAACAACTTTCGCCTAACACAAGAGCCTATTGTTGGAAACGAAAGGCAAGTGCATCAAACATGTCATGATCTTTATAAATACGTAGAGCCGGGCACCATTATTCTCATTGATAACGGGCTCATTGAGCTTGCGGTTGATTCAGTTGATGGGGGCGACATTTGTTGTACCGTGCAAAATTCTGGCACGTTAAAAGAATGCAAGCAGTTGAATCTGCCCAATACGTTTATAGAATTGCCCGTCATGACCGAACAAGACGAACAAGACCTGCGCTTTGCTATTGAGCACGAGATGGATTTTGTTGCAGCATCCTTTATTAGTTGCGGAAAAGACATTGAAGAGATTCGCAAGTTTTTGGCTGACAATGGCGGAGGGGACATTCGCATTGTTGCCAAGATTGAGAATGCCCGCGCGGTAAAAAATATTGACGAAATTATTGCGGTTTCAGATGCCGTCATGATTGCTCGCGGTGACCTGGGCGTAGAAATGCCTTCGCATAAGGTTCCGCAGGTGCAAAAAGAGATAATCAAGGCTTGCAATATTGCCTATAAACCGGCCATCATTGCTACGCAAATGCTTGATTCAATGATCAATAACCCTTGTCCTACGCGCGCCGAACTTACCGATGTTGCCAATGCCATTTATGATGGAGCCGACGCGCTCATGCTTTCCGGTGAGACAGCAATTGGAAGATATGCCACGGCCACGGTGCAAACTATGGTGCGCATTGCTCAGGCAAGCGAACCTTATATCTACAAAGAGGGCTCTATTCCTAACCGCGCTCTTGATCATGAGGGAATTTCTTACGTTATTGCTCGGACGGCTACCACTATTGCAGAAAGCCTTCATGCCAAATGTATCGTTGTTCCCACGGTAACAGGCAGAAGTGCGCGTCTTGTTTCTAATTATCGACCAAGTGTGCCTGTCTATGCGGTAACTACCAGCGAAGCTCATTGTCGTTCGCTTCAACTTAATTGGGGAGTAACGCCGCTTTGTGGACAAGTTGAAGGCGAAGCAAGCTTTGTTTTAGATCAAGCGTGTTCTGAGGTGCTCAAAAAAGGCTACGTGAAAAAAGACGACATCTGTGTCTTTACGTTGGGGGACAGAACTACGGCACCATGCGCTCCTGCTCAGCCTTCTCATGGCGCTCAGGTTGGTCGCAACGCTTCTGCTCCTTGTCCTACCAATGTGGTACAAGTGGTGCAAATAGGTGTTGAGAGATAACTCATAGTTCTAATTCAAAAGTTCTAGCACAAGCATTGTACATATTGTTGATAGTTATAAGAGGGGATTTAGGTTGATATGAATACCAATTGTTATGCTGCGGTAGATATTGGTGCTTCTTCTGGGCGTGTTGTTGTGGGTACGCTCACGGACAATCAGCGCATAGAACTTACCGAAATTCACCGCTTTGATAATATTCAAGTGCGCTCCAATGGGCATGACTGTTGGAATATCGACATGCTTTTAGGTGAAGTTATTAACGGCTTGGCAAAGTGCAAAGAAGAAGGTTTTCAGCCCAAAACGGTTGGCATTGACACCTGGGGGGTTGACTTTGTTTTGCTTGATGCAAATGACAACCTTATTGGGGATGCAGTTGCGTATCGTGACAGCCGAACCGTAGGTATGTATGCCATTGCTGATGAAATCATGTCGCCTGAAGCGGTGTATCGTTTAACGGGAATTCAACGGCAACCATTCAATACCTTGTATCAGTTGTTGGCTCTGCAACGTGAACATCCCGAACAGCTCAAAGAAGCTCAAACGTTTCTGATGATTCCTGATTATCTGGCCTTTAGGCTTACCGGTTGCAAGGTTAACGAATACACCAATGCAACAACTACTTCGCTTCTAAATGCGCGTACTCAGAAATGGGAGTCGTCAATTTTGGAAGCGTTCGATATTCCTCAAGAAATGTTTTGCGAAATTGTTATGCCCGGAACCAGCCTAGGACCACTTAAGGCAGAAATTGCTGAGAGAATTGGATACAACACCACGCTTATTGCTCCTGCTACGCACGATACTGGAAGCGCTTATCTTGCGGTTCCTGCACGTGATCAAAATGCGGTATTTCTTTCAAGTGGCACCTGGAGTTTGCTGGGGGTAGAACACGAAGGACCTATTACCTCAGACGCGAGCCGTTTCCAGAACTTCACGAACGAAGGGGGCTTTGAGCTGCGCTTTCGCTTCTTGAAGAACATTATGGGTCTGTGGATGATTCAGTCGGTTCGTCGTGAGCTTAATGGTGTTTCCTATGTAGAGGGGAAAACCAAAGAAGCTTGCGAAGTATCGCCGACAGATGGCTCGGACGTTTCGTCAGTCCAATTACCACCCTTCGCTTTCGAGAAAAAACAATGGGGCTTTGGTGACTTGATCAGTGTAGCCAAAGAAGCCCAAAACTTTGAAGCCCAGGTAAATGTCAATGATGACCGCTTCTTAGCACCTGATTCTATGATCAAGGAAATTCGCCTTGCTTGCTTTGAGACTGGCCAGGCGGTGCCTTCAACAGTGGGAGAGCTTTTACGCTGTATTTATCTCAGTCTTTCGCATTGTTATGCAGAAAGTATCCAAGAAATGTCTGCGCTTACGGGCAGAGAATATACGTCTATAAATATTGTAGGAGGGGGTTGTCAAGACGAATATCTCAATACGCTAACCGCCAAAGCGTGTGGCATTCCGGTTTTTGCCGGTCCCGTTGAAGGAACCAGCTTAGGAAACCTTGCTGTTCAGATGCTTCATAGTGGGGATTTCCCTGACGTACAAAGCGTGCGTGAGGCAATAGCAAAATCATTTGATGTTGTTTGTTACGAATAGTTTTAGTTAAACGTTATTTATAGGAGGTAAAAAGTGTCTACTATGTATGAAATGGCACGTGAGATGTATGCCAAAGAGGGAATAGATACTGAAAAAGTTATCGAGACGCTTGCCAATAAAGCAATTTCTATGCACTGCTGGCAGGGCGATGACGTAATGGGCTTTGACCAAGACAACAACGTTGCTTCTGGTGGAATTATGACTACCGGTAACTATCCTGGAAGAGCAAGAACGCCAAAACAGCTCATGGCAGACTTCGAAAAAGCTGCTTCTATGATCCCGGGTAAAAAGCGCATCAACCTTCATGCAAGTTATGCAATTTTTAGCTTGGAAAACCCCTGGGTAGATCGCAATAAGCTTGAGTACAAGCATTTTGAGCCTTGGGTAGAATGGGCAAAGGAAAAGGGCTTTGGCATTGACTTCAACCCCACGCTTTTCAGCCACCCCATGGTAAAAGAAGGCTTGACGGTTTCCAGTCCTGAAAAGGAAGTGCGTGATTTCTGGATTGAGCATTGCATTGCATGCAGAAAGATTGCAGAAAAAATTGGCGAAGAGCTTGATGATATGGTGCTCAACAACTTCTGGATTCCTGATGGTTTGAAAGACTATGCAGCTGACAGATTCGGAATGCGTGCTCGCCTGAAGGATGCCCTTGATGAGATCTATTCTTTCGAAACCCCTCATGTTATTGATTCAATGGAACAAAAAGTGTTCGGCATTGGTGTAGAAGGCTTTACTACCGGCAACCAGGAGTTTTATGTTTCCTACGCTGCTAAAAAAGGTGGCAACCATGTGGTTTTGATTGACGCAGGGCATTTCAACCCCATGGAAAACATCGCCGATAAACTCCCCAGTTTATTGCAGTTCTTCCCGTATGTGCCGTTGCATGTTACCCGTTCAATGCACTGGGATTCAGACCATGTAGTTCTTTTTGAAGACAACATTAAAGAAATTGCCTCTGAAGTGGTTCGTTGTCCTGAAGG
>CAVABR010000080.1:0-5533 GCA_963586955.1 bacterium | reverse complement strand
GTTTTTAAAGCGAAATAATCCGCAAATTGACCCAATTTTCTATTGAAATATACACAAACTTAATATCTCCAATTCATTTAAGCTAGTGCGTTTTGGAGCAGTGCCAAACTAACTGGTAATCAAACTGCGTTGGCAAAGAAGGAAAGGAATCGTGGCGTTTTGGAGCAGTGCCAAACTAACTGGTAATCAAACCTTTTATATGGGTATTATGCTATACTGTATGTTTTGGAGCAGTGCCAAACTAACTGGTAATCAAACGTACCGCTTTGAAAGTGGGCGTTGCAAGGTGTTTTGGAGCAGTGCCAAACTAACTGGTAATCAAACCCCCTTTTTTAGTTTTGCCCCCAATCACCCTGTTTTGGAGCAGTGCCAAACTAACTGGTAATCAAACTTCAGTGAAGAGCGTCAATGAAAGTAATCGGTTTTGGAGCAGTGCCAAACTAACTGGTAATCAAACTGTTCATCCGCAATAGTAGAATACGGACGAGTTTTGGAGCAGTGCCAAACTAACTGGTAATCAAACTTGACGATACCGCCCTCCTTCTCGGGGTAGTTTTGGAGCAGTGCCAAACTAACTGGTAATCAAACGCAATACTCAGCAGTTAGCTATGAGCTTGGGTTTTGGAGCAGTGCCAAACTAACTGGTAATCAAACGGAAAATGTCCACCTCTACTACCTCATGGAGTTTTGGAGCAGTGCCAAGTTTCTTGAAAAGGGTAATCAATAATGGATAACAAAGAATTATGTGAGAGGCTTGACGTTACTGATGAGCAATTAGATAAGTGGGCAGGCGAATACGAATCGTCTGATTGGTCAAATATGAAATTTGGCGAGGTTTATAATGGTCATCCAAAACTTACTATCCACACACCCGAACCTGAAAGCAAAACCAAAAAAGTAGCACCCCGAAGGGTGCTACTTTAAAAATACTTGAATCAATGGCCTCTAGCCCAAAATTGTAGCCAAGTCCTGTTCAGGAGTAGAAATTGGGCGGACATCAAATTCCTTAACCAATACATCAAGAACACCCGGAGAAACAAATGCTGGCAAGCTTGGACCTAAGTAAATTCCTTTGATTCCCAAGTGCAACAACGTGAGCAAAATAACAACCGCTTTCTGCTCGTACCAGGACAACACAAGCGTCAATGGAAGATCGTTCACGCCACAGTCAAATGCTTCCGCCAGCGCCAACGCTACGCAAACCGCTCCATATGCATCATTGCACTGACCCATATCCAGTACACGAGGAAGTCCCGCAACCGTGCCAAGATCCA
Source organism: bacterium (assembly GCA_963586955.1). Lineage (GTDB taxonomy): Bacteria > Actinomycetota > Coriobacteriia > Coriobacteriales > Eggerthellaceae > Anaerotardibacter. The sequence continues at coordinate 4,259 of CAVABR010000080.1, read as the reverse complement.
AGTCATTGAAACGATACTTTCCGCAGGCAAGCGTAAGAATGACAGAATCCGAAGGAGTCTGCTGAACGAAATCGCGGAAGTAGCTTCGGCCTGGCTTGGCGCCATCGCAACCACCTACAAGGAAGAAGTGGCCAATCTGTCCGGCCTTCACGGCCTCAACCACATCGCCTGCAACGGAAAGCACCGTCTGGCGACCAAAACCACAGGTGAGCTTGCCATCTGCAACAGCGGGCGCAGCAGCTTCGCCTTCAACGGACTGCTTAAATTCGCTTGGAGAAGCAATAGCCTCATGGGGCGCATCGAAGCCACCCAGTTTAAGAGCGCATTCAATCACAGGACCAAAGTCTTTTTCGCCCTGATCATTAGAATCAATATGAACCATGCCAGGGAAAGCAACTGGTCCGGTGGTAAACACGCGGTCTTCGTAAGACTCCATAGGAGGCATCAAGCAGTTAGTAGTAAACAAGATAGGAGCTGGAAGCCCGTCAAATTCCTTGCGCTGATTCTGCCATGCGGTGCCAATATTGCCCTTGAGTTGGGGATACTTCTTAAGCTCAGGATAAGAATGAGCGGGCAACATTTCGCCATGCGTGTATACGTTGACGCCACGGCCTTCGGTCTGTTCCAGCAACAACTTCAAGTCATGCAAGTCATGACCACTGATAACAATGAACGGTCCCGCCTCAATGTTGCGATCAACCTGTGTTGGCTCAGGCGTGCCGAAGGTCTCAGTGTTTGCCTTGTCAAGAATCTCCATGCAACGCAAGTTTACTTCGCCCACACGCAATGCCAAAGGAAGCAACTCGTCTGCTCCCGCGTCTGCCATGCCCGCTACTCCTTCATGCAAGAAAGCATCGATGGTCTCATCGCGGTAGCCTAAAATAGCTGCGTGGTATGCATATGCCGCCAATCCGCGCAGGCCAAAAAGAATAAGCGAACGCAAAGAGCGTTCATCTTCTGGCGCATTCCAAACGTTGCTCAGGTCGTAGTCACTGGCTTCTTCAATGCCGGCGTTGCTTGCAATCTGGGCGCGCAATTCGTGTGCAACGTTGGTGAGCCTGGTTAGTTCTTCGTCGTCAAAGTCAACGTTGGTCAACGTGGCGAATAAGCCTTCCATCATTAGGTTGTCAGCATCTTTGCGCGCTTCTGCAGGAGTGCCCGCTTTGCGAATGGTGCGAGCCAAACCAACTAAGGCGCCCGTCAACTGATCCTGCACTAGTGCGGTGGCAGCGCTTTTGCCACATACGCCCTTAGCGCCAGAGCATGCTTGGCCACCTGCTGTTTGTTCGCACTGGAAGCAAAACATTGGGTTGCAACCGGCGAGTAAATCTTCTGCTACCTTGTTGTCTGTGGTCATGTTTTATCCTTTCCGCTTGCAAGGTGTTTGCGTTTCGTTCGCGCATTCAGCGTTTCGTTCGCGCGCGATTTGCTTCTAGTTAGCGGTTTACCAGCGCCTGGTTTGCATGGTGCTCGCCTGTGCATCCGTGCGCCTGGTTAGCACGATGCTCGGCTTGACCAGTGCTTGCCTGCACATCCGCTTGACTTGCGCGAAACCCCTCAAAACAACTTACAAGCTTCTTTGGTGTTCAGCCTTCAGCGCATACCTTACCTGCGGTAGCCGAAAAAATCTGTTGTAAATACAACAGATTCGCTAAAATTTGCTCTATAACCCATTAAGGAGCCCATTTTGAAACCGCCCGCTACGCATCAAGCACGCAAAACTGACAAAGCCATTGCGCCTTACCTACCGCTCATCAGTAAGTCTCCGTTGTTTCGCAATGTTGAGCCGGACGTCCTAGAGGTTATGCTCGGTTGCATAGAAGCGCGCGTAAAAAACTACAAAAAGGGTCAAACTATTTTCGCTTCCGGTCGTCCTAGCGCCAAGATGGGCATGGTGCTTGAAGGCGCCGTGCGTATTGAGCGATGCGATTATTGGGGCAACCGAGACATCATAGCCACCTTCACCAAAGGGCAGTCGTTTGGTGAAGTCTATGCGTGTAGCCCCGGCCTGCCTCTTGATGTGGACGCCGTTGCGGTGGAAGCCTCGCGTGTGCTTGTTATGGATGTGGGGCGCGTCACCACGGTCTGTCCCCATTCTTGTTCATTTCACACACAACTCATTCGCAATTTGCTCAGCGTCATTTCTCTGCGTACCTACACGCTTACGCGCAAAATCGACCATCTTTCAAAGCGCAACACGCGTGCAAAACTGATGTCGTATCTGTCCGATTTCGCCAAGCGATGTGGCTCGCTGTCATTCGACATTCCCTTCAACAGGCAAGAGCTTGCCGACTACCTTTCCGTTGAGCGAAGCGCCATGTGTGCTGAGCTTTCCCGTATGAAGCGTGATGGGCTGGTGGATTTTCGCAAAAACCATTTCGAACTAAAAGAAGGCGCCGAAAAGGGGAGAAGCGAATAATAATTTTACAGGCAATTTTTCGCGCAATCCCTTGTTTGCGCTATTGCCTCAATCATTTCGTTGCTCTCTTTAGAAATGTTTGCGATGACCGCTTCAATAAAGGGCTCGGGATCATTGTTCTTTCATAGAGCCATTCCTTATAAAGCGAAACCGTTGTATTAAACCTTGTATGGCTATGATTTTATCAAATGTGTGAAAAGGCATTTTGTAAACGTCAAGCTTCCAAATCGCTATCATAATTAGATGCAAATCAGAAGAAAGCTAGACCGAAATAAGCGTAGGAGAAGACCGGGTTGAAATGGAAGCGGGAGAAAGCCAACCCGAAATAAGCGTAGGATAGGGTTAAGCTAAAAGAAAAGCGTGAGAAGAGCGAAGATAGAGCCTATAATCCCAAGCCTAGCTACGTAAAGAATTAAGGTCAGAGAGCTTGCTCAAATCTAGTTGTTTAAAGGAACTCATGAATACCGAAGGCAAACAGAAACATAGTACGTTGTTTATTGTTCTGAGCTGGGTTGCTGTTTTTGTTATGGCTTTGGTCATTTTCTGGATGTCAGCGCATACCGACGAAGGCATCAATCATGGCCTGGGAATCATTTCAGAAATCAAAGCAATTCTGGCTAGTATTGGCGCGAGCATCTTTGGCCATCAGGTTGATGTTTCTCCGGTGGGTCATTTCACGGAGTTCTTTATTTTTGGTTTGGTGCTTTTTAATGCTTTGCGCTTGCACTTGGGAGCAAACCGAATAATAACGTTGGTTGTTGCGGTGGCTATAGCAAGTCTCTACGGAGCTAGTGATGAAATCCACCAAATTTTTGTACCAGGGCGCAGTTGCGATATTGCGGACTGGGCAGTGGACACCATCGCGGCATTTTTGGGGGCCAGCCTTATGTTCTTAATACTCAAGGCTCGCACGAAAGCCTCGCGCAAATAAAAGCGCGCGAAATCGAAAAAGCCCGCAGAAAAGCCTCGCGCAAATAAAAGCGCGCTGAAATCAAAAAGCCCGCAGAAAAAGGCTACACAAATAAAAGCCCCTCCGAAGTCAACCGAAAAGCCCGCGCAAGATCCTTCGCAAAACCTCGCCCTAAAGCCACGCCCAAAACCGAAATCAAACAAAAGGCCCCGACACCTCAAAGCATCGGAGCTTTTTGCCAGCATGAAAGCCGAAGCCTGCATGCTATCGCGCATGAGGACAAAACCTATATACGCTACATCCGCAATCTATTAAAGCATATCCGTAACCAAACCAGAACGCCCCAACACAAATCCACACCTCAAAAAACTTTGTTTGCAAATAAAAGTACTTTTTTGTTAATATTCTCTGTTGCCGCTTATTAATCTACTTGCTTGAAGGAGCAATTTTGGCAAAAGAAGACGCAATCGAATTAGAAGGTACCGTTCTTGAAGCCCTTCCAAACGCAATGTTTAGGGTAGAACTTGAGAACGGACACAAGATATTGGCCCATATCTCGGGAAAAATGCGTATGCATTACATCAAGATTTTGCCCGGAGATAAGGTTCAAGTTGAGCTTTCAGTGTACGACTTAGACCGTGGTCGTATCACCTATCGCTACAAGTAATTCAGCTTTTAGCCCGTTTTGCCTTGGTAAAATGTGCTGATTTTGTGTGCTTGCGTAGTTTACTGCGCGCAAAATTCGCCCACAAATTCGCCTAAAGCCAACTCAAAACTGAGCTAGAGCAAGTAAGTAAACGGATTAAACAAACTATCGCCTGCGGCTGGGCGTGGTAGATAAAAAGTAAACGCATTAACCGAAAGGAATTGAATTATGAAGGTACGTCCTTCGGTCAAGAAAATGTGCGACAAGTGCAAAATTATTCGACG
>CAVABR010000079.1:0-7809 GCA_963586955.1 bacterium | reverse complement strand
GTCTCAGCTTCAATCGCTTTCGACCCACACACCGAGCGAAGCGATCCGTAAAAAACTGAACGATGCAGTGCGACGCATAATGAGCTTGCGCTGCACGCAAGTAGCTGATGGGATATCACTACTGTAAAGTTAAACTTCATGAACGCCAAAAAGTTGCATAAGCGCAAGCGAATGGTAGGAGCACGGGTGACTTCGAGCTTGACCTCTTCTGATTTGCTCCTGTAAGCCATAGACACACGGTTTGCAATTGCGGTACCGTTAACGGTTCTTCGCAAACATAAACAGGGCAGGCACTCACGCGCCTGCCCCTAATAAAACAAACCCTGAAAGCTACGCTTTAAGCGTAAAAAGGATCTTGCGGGAATGGTGGTTCCATAGCGCGCTTATAAGCATAAGAATCGGTGCGCGCAACAACGCGTTTTACCTGATCAGCATCAAATCCCATCGAAGCAACTTCTTCTACGGACTTTCCCTGGTCATAATAGGCAATCAAGATCTTATCGAGCGTAGCGTAATCAATGCCTAAAGACTTTTCATCTTCAGCTCCAGGGGAAAGCTCTGCGCTTGGTGGCTTGATGAGAACATGCTGAGGAATAGGAGCAACTTTGCCCTGTGCTTCGGCACGCTCATTGCACCAACGAGAAAGTGCAAACACGTCAGTTTTATAGAAACCGCCCAAAGGAGCATAAGCTCCTGCAGTATCTCCGTAAAGCGTAGAAAAGCCCATCATGGCTTCACTCTTGTTTCCGGTATTAACAAGCATCCAGTTAAAATTATTCGAAAGCGCCATCAGGCATACCATACGACAACGCGCCTGCGTATTTTCGCAAGCCAGCCCTTTGAGTTCCCCGCCTATTACTTTTTGAAGCGCCTGTTCAAAGCCTTCGTACGGTTCAAGAATCGAAATAACCTCTGCCGTAATTCCTAAGTTGGAAGCAAGGTCACGCGCATCTCCTAATGAATGATCGGTCGAATATGGGCCAGGAAGCATGTAGCCATGCACATGATCTGCGCCAAAAGCCTCAACACACATGGTTGCGGTAAGCGAAGAATCAATGCCCCCCGAAAGGCCAATTACCACATCGCTAAAGCCGGCATTAGATGCATATTCCTTTAAAGCGTTAAGCGCGATTTGATATTTCTGTTCGAGATCCATGGTTTCTCCTCTAACACAGTTTTGTTGCATCTCATGTTACTAAAGTATTGCGAGAAAGTGTTTCCAGATCATTGCGAAATTAGCAAAAGTGCCGTAAACCCCCTATCTTTAGATAGGGGGATATAAGGCACATCAGCGAAAACTGATAATTATCTAATTCTTGCTTTTCTCTTGGTAAGGCAACCAGAACGCACAGCAAGCAACACCTGCGCTCCAAATGCAAAAGATTAAAGCGCCTGGATTTTCTCAGCCAGCCAAGAAGCCCATTCGTCCACGCCTTCGCCTGAAGTTGCCGAAATGGGGAAAATAGGTGCCTGAGGGTTAAGGTTTTTGATGTGACTGTCAAATAACTCCTTATCAAAATTGAAAACTGGAAGCGTATCAATCTTATTGAGCACAATGGCAGAGGCTGCCTGAAAAACGCCCGGATACTTCAAGGGCTTATCGTCACCTTCGGGAACGCTTAAAATCATGGCCTTCATGTTTTCGCCCAGATCAAAATCAGTAGGGCAAACCAAGTTGCCAACGTTCTCTACAATGATGAGGTCAATCTTGTCAAGATCAAGCACGTCTACCGCACGACGAATCATGTCGCTTTCAAGATGACATGCGCCACCCGTATTGATTTGTACGGCAGGAATGCCTTGAGATTTGATTTTTTCCGAATCGACCGAAGAGGCAATATCGCCTTCGATAACGGCAATATTGAAAGTATCACGTAACGCTTCAATGGTTGCCAAAATAGTTGATGTTTTGCCTGATCCAGGAGAAGCAAGCAAGTCAAGCACAAAGACTTTTTTCTCAGCAAAAAGCGCACGATTTTCTGCTGCAAGACGGTCGTTTTTATCAAGAATGGGCTGTTTCAAATCTATTTGCATGATTATCCTCGTTTCTCTTTGAGCAGATCAGGTTGCCTTTTGCTTTTGCCCGCTTTTTGCCCGTTAAGTTATCTTTACATGCTCTTCGTTTAAAGCTCTCTCAAGCGTCTGCTTCCTCATCAGGAAGATCAACCTCTATGGAATCAATCTGAAGTTCTTTTCCTTGAATAAGCTGCGTAAAACTGCTTCCACATTCAGGGCACAGCATATGGAACCGGTCGTGTTCATATTCGTTGCCACATTCCGCGCAAACACTGATGGGAGGCACCATGTTGATTTCGAGCGTGGCGCCTTCGCACATGGTTCCTTCCGAAAGCGCCTCGAAAGCGAACTGCAAAGCGTCCTCAATTGCTTCAGTCATAACGCCTACTGAAAGGGTGATTTTAAGCACCTTTTCAGCGCCGGCCTGCTTGGCAGAATCTTCCACTGCCTGCATAACGCCTGTCATGATGCCAAGCTCGTGCATGGGGCTATTCGCCCCCTTTTTCGCTTTGGGTTTCGCCTTGGATTTCGTCTTGGGTTCCGCTTTGGGCTTCGTTTTCGTCTTCGTCTCCCCAAAGGTGCTTATCGAAAGATTTCTTGAGCGACTTCAGTTCCTCTTTAGCTTCCTGGCGGTCTTTTTCTTCCTGGATAGCTTTTTCTGCTTGCGCCTTAATGCGCTTCTTCAAACCTACGCGCGCAGCCAACAAACTGAGCTCGTACAAGACAACCATAGCAGCAAACATAAGGCCCATGGTCACCGGAGACGCATCGGGGGTAACAACTGCAGAGAACGTAAGTAACACAACATAGACAACACGCCAGCTTGCGCGAAGCTTTTTGTAAGGAATAATATTGAACATCACCAGGTAATACACCACTAATGGGAGCTCAAACGCAAAACCAAAACCCAGTTCAAATTTGATGACGATATCAATCCAGCGACTTGCCTCTGGCAAAATTTCAGCAAAGCCTGCAGCCTGGCTGGTAAGCCATTCAAAAGCAGGATTCAAAATGATGAAGTAGCAAAAAACCGTGCCAAAGATAAAAAGCGCCACTGCAACAAAAAAGGTAGGAATAAACCATTTGCGCTCTTTAGGCTTAAGCGCTGGCAAGAAGAATGCCAGAATCTGCCACAAAATTACGGGCATACAAGCCACTACGGAAGCCCATAGGGCAATTTGTATACGAACGGAAAATGCATCAAAAGCACCAAGCACGTTGAGCGCGACGGTTCCGTCTTCTGTTTTAGGCATGAATTCTGCCACCGGAAGCAAAAGGAAATTTGCAATGGTAGGCGTTGCCAAGTAGAAAACAATCATGGCAACAATGAGGCAAACAATGATGCGCACAAATCTCATGCGCAATTCGCCAAGATGGTCAAGAAGGGACATACGCGCCGGTCCGATAGGCATAGTCTATTCCTCCTCTTTTTCTTGAGCGGTTTTGTTTTGGGTGGTCTTTTTAGACGCAGGCTTTATAGGAACATTTCCATAAAGCTGATCTGCGGTAAGCGTAGGTTTTGCGGAAGCTTTCTTTTCGGTGGATGCTTGATCCTGAGCAGGCGTTGCGCTTTTGCCAAAGGCGTCCGACTGAGTGGGCATTTCGCCTTTGCCAGACGCTTCTGCCTGAACGGGCGCGCTAGTCTGAACAGATGCTTCCGCTTGAGTAGGTGTTCCGGCCTGAACAGGTACCTCGGACTTTGTCTCGGTTTGAGCAGGTGCTTCCGCTTTTGCTACGGCCTGAACGGGCACCTCAGTTTGAACGGACGTCTCAGCTTGGGCAGGCTTCTCACCCTGAACAGGCGTCTCGCCTTGAGCAGGCACCTCAGATTGTGCCTCCACTTGCGCCTTCACAGTCCCTTGCTCTTTTTGGCTTTCTTCTTCAAGCTTGCGCGCATGATCAGCCGAATCTTTGCGCATTGCGGCTCTGTTTTCCTGTTGCTTGCGTCTGCGCTCTGCGCGTTCTTTGTCATAGCGCGCCTTGCGCTCAGCAAAGCTTTCTGTTGAAGAATCTGCACCTTCTGAAGTACTGCTCTTTGAGCTTGATCCTGACTTTTTCTTATTATCAGAATCAGCCTCTAAGATTTCCGACTTTAAAACGGTACTCATTTCATCCTGAGCTTCTTTGAACTTCCTTATAGCAACGCCAATTGTTTTGGCAATTTCTGGTAACTTGTCAGGCCCGAAGATCAAAAAGGCAAACAGGAGGATTATGAATAATTCAAATCCACCAATTCCGAACAAAACACACCTTCATATCTCTAACGTTCGTTGCTCACCATCAAGGCTTAAAAAACGAGCAACAAATTATTATTTCGCAACGTGCGTCACAGATTAGCTTAAGCGCTTATCCATTTCCGCCAAGAACCAAAAGGCTCATAGTAGGAAGCATGAGAGCCAGAGCGATAATTACGCAAACTACAACGATAAAAACCTTCTTGATTTTTTCCTGACGCGATTTTCTTTCTTCAGCGCGCGCCATTTTTTCAAGAATAGCTTGCTCTTTTGCCTGGCGCTGTTTAGCGCTCATCTTTTGCTTTTTCTTGTTTGCTTTTGCCATACTCAATACTTTCCTATAACTACGAAACACACCTTAGCGCACCCACTTGTTTATCAAGCGAGATTTTCGATAAGCAGGCTTGCCGGTATGAGGAACGGACTTTATGAACGAAGCTTGCCCCGAATTTCCAAAACGTGGGCAATATTTTTAGCAACTTTGTCAACAACATGCCACTGACCACGCTCAAACAAAATGTTGCCATTGACCATGGTCATCATGACATCGCTATCTCCCGCGGAGCTCAAGATTGCCGAAACGGGATCATTGGAAGGCGTTTGATGAGAGCCTGACAAGTCAATTGCAATAATGTCTGCCTGCTTGCCCACATCAAGAGAACCAATCTTGTCATCTAAACGCAAAACTTCCGCAGCGCGCAAGGTTCCCATTTCCATCAGGGTTTGCGTGGTAATGAAATCGCTCTTGTTAACCGCTCTTTGCAATAAAAGCTCAACACGCATTTCAGTAAACAGGTCAACAAAGTCAAGCACGCCAGGAGCATTAGTTCCCAAACCAACGCGAATTCCCGCACGTAAAAATTCTGCAACGGGCGTAACACCCATACCAACCTGTGCCGAAAAGCTCGGGCATACCGCAACAGCAACGTCGTTTTCTTTGAGCTTCAAAACGTCTTCGTCATTGACGTGAATACAATGAACAGCAATGACATTCTTAGCATCAAAGCCACCCCAGTTAAGCACATAGTTAACAGGGGTTACCGCAGTAGGCAACCATGGTGGAATCTCCATGAAGCCATGAAGATCAAAACGTTCTTCGCTACCAACAGCTGCACCATATTTAACGAAACGATACTCTTCACGGCTTCCAGCCAAATGAAGTGCGATAGGCATATCGCCATGTTCGTTTGCATATTCTGCAATCTTTTTATAAATGAGCGGATGACAACTGAATACCGGAGCAGGAGCAACACCTAAAACAATGCGCTCGGGATCAATTTCTTCAGACCACTTCTGCAAATCTGAGTCAACCTTTTTGATAGCATAATCTACCAAGCGCTTATCAATGGCAGTTGCCTCACGGAAGAACACACCTCTAAGACCTAATTTTTGCGCAGCGGAAACACACGCGCCTGTTGTGGTGACGTCACAGACGGTAGTAACGCCGGACGAAATAGATTCAAGTCCACCCAAGAAGGCCGAATCAAAGCATTCCTGAGCCGAAAGCTGCGAGCGAAGCGCATCCATCTTCTTTGTCCAAGCAACATAAGGAAGATCAGGAATCAAACCGCGAAAAACCGCATCTTCAATATGAGCGCGCAAATCAATAAAGCCCGGAGTGATTGCGGCCATACCAAAATCACGTACCTCTTCGTCGGGATAACGAAGCTTCATCATTTCCATTGAGCCGATATCGGCAATTTTGTCATCCTTGACTAAAATTGCACCTTTTTCGATAGGATTCGAAGAAACAGGCACAACGTAGCGCGCACATAAAAGCATAGTAATCCTCCTGTAATATCCTTCAGAAGCATCATAACATTGAAGCAATTAGTTCGATGTTTCTCAAACAAATAAACCTATAATCAAACAAGCAAAACAAATATTCGGTTGATTTTTTAAAGGTTATATTGCGAACATTTGAGAACCAACCCACTTTAAAGGAAAGCATATGAGCGAAATATTGAAACCTTCTTCTGATGACATTGCAAACGCTGGCGTGGACAGCGTTGCGGGCAATGTTGCGAACGCTGGTACGAACAGCGTTGCGGATAGTGGCGAACAAGGCGAAACGTCCAGTCAGATCAAGGCCGACACACCAACCGCCGAACAAACCTCCAACTCAATTGATACCGCAACGGGAAAGCAAGCTCCGGCCAGCATCTCATCAGAGCGCGTTAAAAAGATCTTCACCGATATTGCCTGGGATTACGAGCGCTTTAACGCCTGTTCCAGCTTTGGTCAATACCGCAGTTGGCTTAAAACGCTCATAGACAAAGCGCCCATTCGCCCCGATTCGCTCATGCTTGATATTGCGGGGGGCACCGGTGATGTAACCTTTATGGCATGCGAGCGCAAACAACCTGCTCATATTATTCTTTCTGATTACACCCCTGCCATGCTTGATGTAGCACAAACACGCCTTGACGCTGGCGAAGCAAACGGCGTACCAGTTGTGTTGGCGGTTGTTGATGGTCAGGACATTCCTTTCGATGATGATGTCTTCGATATTGTCACTATGTCATACGGCATTCGCAATATGCCACAACGCGAAAAAGCACTCAAAGAAATGTATAGAGTGCTTTGTCCTGGTGGCGCGCTGTGCATCCTTGAATTCTCTACTCCTCCAAACCCGCTCATGCGCTTTGGATACAACCTTTATCTGCACTGGGGAATTCCCGCTTGGGGAAAGCTGGTAACTGGCGATGATTCTGGTTTTGTTTACTTGGCAAACTCCATCAAGGCATTCCCTGATCAAAACGGCTTTGCGCAAATGCTCTACGATGCAGGCTTTTCACGCGTTGAATATACGAATGTAACCTTTGGTGTTGCCGCAATACATATTGCCTATAAATAGTCAGACTTGAAAAAAGGCTTGAAGGAAGGCGTGCTCTTCTGCAAGGCAATTCGCTTCAACCGAACCCCCAAGCTACAAAATATATTCGTTCTTACGAAAGGAACTACTATGAAAAAAGAAATCAACGCCCTTGAGTATTCCACGGAAATCAACAAAGCACTTAAAAACGGAATTCTTCTTACCACGAAATCCGGCGACGCTGTTAATACCATGACCATTGCTTGGGGTTCTTTAGGTATTGAATGGGGCAAGCCTTTGTTCAATGCTTATGTTCGTCAGCATCGCTTTACTAAGGAATTTCTTGATAAAACAGGCGAATTTAGCGTCAACATTCCTTTGGGTGACTACGACAAAAATATCATCAAGGTTTGTGGCTCAAAATCCGGGCGTGACACTGACAAAATTGCCGAACTAGGCTTAACCCTTGAAGAGCCTAGTGTCATCTCAGCACCGGGTATTAAAGAGCTTCCGCTCACTTTGGAATGCAAAGTAAAGTATGTGCAGGATCAAGACCTTTCTGCCCTAGATAAGGAAGATGTAGAAGCTTGGTACCCCGCAGACGAAAGTGGCTTCAGGGATTTCCATACCCTCTATAGTGCAGAAATAGTTGCAGCATACATTATTGAATAAGCTGAATAGCGCGCCAATACAAAGCGGTCTCAAAAATCTTAAATGGTCATTGCCCCATCCTGCGTTTTGCAA
>CAVABR010000078.1:0-11176 GCA_963586955.1 bacterium | reverse complement strand
CGTTCATACCCGCAAATTTTCTGCTTTTCACGATGACATACACAGCGCCCGCGAGTAAAACCACAATTCCTAGAATGAGCCATATAAGGGTATCTCCCGTGAGAACACTTGAGGAAACACCACCCGAAGCTGCAGTAGACGTGGTAACAACAGTAGATGTGCCAGCACCACCAGCTCCGCCACCCGAAGCTCCATTTTGCAAGGTGATAGTCATGGTGCCATCAATTGTTTGGTATGTACCATCTGCAAAAGCAAACTGAGGCATACCCACAACAAAAGCTAGAAGTGCCAAAAATGAAACAAACGCACCTTGTAAAACAAGATTTCCTTGTCTGCTTAACTTCGATACCATAATTTCCTCCCTATAACCCCCACAAGAAAGGATGGATTTCTGTATTAAAAAAACCACTGATCAAAACCATGTTAGCCACGTTGGCAAAAATCTACAATTGTTTTTTAAGGATTGATTTACACGCTCTAAAAATAGCGACATCCCCCTTCTAATACCGCTAACTCTTTTCAACATTTGTGCCCTTTTTGTCTATTTATTTCCCCTGAACAGGCTAAAAAACACTCTTTTATTCACAAACTGGTTACCAAAATTGCTAAATATCATTTTTTCCTATTATTTTTTGGTATTCTATTAGAAGAATTTGAGGGAAATTCTCCAAGCTATTCGCCTTGGAGTCACCTGCAAACAGATCTGCAGGTCGACCACCTGAATGTATTGCTCGCAATTATGCTGGGGGATAAATTGCTTGAGCAGTGAAGCACTTTGCATGTGTTCGTCTGAACAACCAAAGAGTCTTGCCGTAAAGGTGCGTAACCTTTTGACGAACCTTTTTTTCGGGCTATCGGGAGGGTTTCCCCTAATAGAGGAGTCTACATGTCTAAACACTTTGAAGATTTGGCTTTAACGCCATTCGTACGAAAGGTAACCTTTTTCTCAAGCGGTGGTGCTTTTTTAGACGGTTACGTTTTGTCCATTATCGGTGTTGCCCTTGTCCAGCTCACCGTATTCTTGTCACTCGACGCAACATGGACTGCGGCAATTGGCGTAGCAGCATTTGTCGGTATTTTCGCTGGAACTATTTTAGGTGGCTACCTTACTGACATCATCGGCCGAAAACGAATGTTCACCCTTGATGTTATAGCTATTGGCGTTTGCTCGATTCTCTGCATGTTTATGGATAGCGCTATTCAACTGGTAATTTTGCGCTTCTTGATTGGCTTCTTTGTTGGCGCTGACTATCCTATTGCAACTTCACTTATTGCTGAATACACGCCAAAACACCATCGTGCTAAAACTATGGGCACGGTAGCTGCTGCGTGGTATTTTGGCGCAACCCTTGCCGCTATTGTGGGCTTTTTACTCTACAACGTTGACGGTGGCTGGGCTTGGATGCTCGGTAGTGCTGTTATTCCTAGCGTCATTCTTCTTATTGGCCGACACGGCATCCCTGAATCCCCTATGTGGCTTGCTCGCAAAGGACGCCTCGATGAAGCTCAGGAAGTTGTTTATACCGTATTCGGTTCGGATGTTATTTTCGATTACGAAGAACCTAGCGATGTTCGCCTTTCAACGCTTTTCAAAAAGGGATATCTTGGACGCGTTGTTTTCATGGGTGTCTTTATTCTGTGCCAGGTTGTTCCCATGTATGCAATCTATACGTTTGGACCAAACATCTTAAGCCTCTTCGGCTTGAACGAAGGCGCAGATTCGGTTTTAGGTGAAGCCGTTATCAGTATTTTGTTCCTGATTGGTACCTTCCCTGCTATGCATTGGCTCAATAAATTCGGTAGAAGAAAAACCCTCTTGGTAAGTCTTGGATGTATGGCAATTGGTTTGCTTATCTTAGGCATATGGCCAAGTGCACCTGTTTTGGTTGTCTTCTTTGCCTTCAGTTTGTATGCATTCTTCTCTGGTGCTCCGGGCATTTTGCAATGGCTCTATCCCAACGAAATGTTCCCCACCGAAATTCGTGCAACAGCCGTAGGGGTAGCTATTGGTATCAGCCGAATTGGCACCATCGTATCTACTTCGATTTTGCCTTGGTGCTTAGCGGAATTTGGTATTGGACCTACCATGTTGGCGGGTGGCGCTTTGGTCGTCATCGCTTTGGTTGCTTCCATTATTTTCGCACCAGAAACTATGGGTAAGACCCTTAAAGAGACCAGCTCTTTGACCGAAAAAGAACTCACTCCTCGAAGCCAAAAGCTCAGCAAACTTGAGGGAAAACCTACCGCTAATGGTCCTGAGAATAAAACCATAAACAGCCATTAAAAACAGACCGTAGAAAAGGGTTTGGAACATTTTTGGAATGTTTTTCATAACCCTCAAAACGGCAAAGTTAAAGCACAAAAGCCCTTAGAGAATTTCTAAGGGCTTTTCGTTTGCTATCAGTAAACACAGCTTCTATTTCAAGCATATTGCAGTTTGCTAGCCTGACCTAGCTCAAACACAAACTAAAATCTCAACTGCGAAACAAGCTCTTGATCTTTCTTTCGCATGAGTTCCATCTAACTCAAAACAAACCAAGGCTCAATATTCACCGCTACTTCGAGCGCATCGCAATTTAGCAGGTCGGCCTCGTTCAAAAATAGAGCAAAACTTCAACTACTAGAATGCGCGGAATCTGCGATACCTATCATCTTTCAGCTCTTGAGCAGTCAAAGGAGCCAGCTCACGAAGCGAACGAACTACAAATTCCTCAACGTTGCGCGCTGCAACTTCTGGTGTCTCGTGAGCAGCTTCGCCGTTGTCTCCCTCAAGAACCACTTCTTCAATCAGACCCAGCTCGCAAGCCTCCGCCGCACTCATCTTCATTACGGCAGCCGCCTCTGCTGCTCTACTGCGGTCTTTCCACAAAATAGAAGCAAAGCCTTCAGGAGAAAGTACCGAATATACTGCGTGCTCTTGCATAGCAACACGATTTCCTACGGCCAAAGCAAGCGCTCCGCCTGAGCCACCTTCGCCCAGAACAATGCAGACAACAGGAACTTTAAGAGCAGACATAGCTGCTAAGTTTTCTGCAATAGCATTGCCTTGTCCGCGTTCTTCAGCTTCCATACCACAGAAAGCACCCTGCGTATCAACCAGGCAAACAATAGGACGCTTAAACTTTTCTGCCTGCTTCATCAAGCGCATAGTTTTGCGATACCCTTCGGGCTGAGGGCACCCAAAATTGCGCTTAATTCTCTGCGTTAAATCGGCGCCCTTTTCTTCGGCCAAAATGGTAACTGGATGTCCTTCAATCCAACCAATACCTGCAAGGATTGCACCGTCATCTGCAAAGGCGCGGTCACCATGCATCTCAAGGAAACCATCAACCATTGAATCAATGTAGTATTGCGCCGTAGGGCGATGAACGTTGCGTGCCAACATTACGCTTTCCCAAGCAGGGTTTTCGCCTTCGGCCTGATTCTTGACGTCTTTCCTATGAAGAGGCTTTACGCCAGGAGCGTCTGCCACGCCACGTTTATCAAGTGCGCGCTTGATGGAGTTCGAAGAACTATCCTTCAACAACCAAGGGAATACCTTCGACGCTGCGTTCAAGCCGTTCTTACCACTGCGCAAGAAAAAGTTTTTCAGCTCATCAATTGCCGTACCTTCGCCATTTTCTTCAGCCTCAGATGAAGAAGAAAGAGAAGTTTCCTTTAGCCCTTCTTCAAGAGACGAAGCAAATATGCCACCCATTTCATCTAAGCGAGAAGGAGAAACCGTTGCCATATGAAGCGCGATTACCTGAGCCAGATAGGCGCGTAAATCCCTGCGATCTACGATGGCGTCAATGAGGCCATGTTCAAGGGCAAATTCTGCCGTTTGGAATCCTTCGGGAAGCGTTTGCTTGATAGTGTCCTGAATAACACGACGCCCCGCAAAACCGATGAGGGCATGAGGCTCAGAAACAATAACGTCACCAAGCATAGCAAACGATGCCGTAACACCACCGGTAGTTGGGTCAGTGATGACCGAAATGTAGGGCAGGCCGGCTTCGCCATGACGCTCAACCGCGGCGCTGATTTTTGCCATCTGCATAAGAGAGCACAAACCCTCTTGCATACGCGCGCCACCTGAAGCAGAAAAGATTACCAGAGGAAGCCCTTCTTCAGTTGCATACTCTATGGTGCGGGTGATTTTTTCTCCTACAACCATGCCCATGGAGCCCATCATGAATGTTGCTTCCATGATGCAGAACACAACCGGCATGCCAACAATTTTTGCCTTGCCACAGCGAACAGCCTCTTCAAGACCACTCTTTTGGCGCGTCCGCTCAATAAGATCATCAAATCCTGGGAATGAAAGCGGGTCAGTCTCAGCAATACCTGCATTCAATTCTTCAAACGAACCTTCGTCAAATGTTTCTGCGATGCGCTCGTCAGAGTTGAGGCGATAAAGGCCATAACACGTTGGGCAAATGCCGTGATCTGCTAAAACTGCCTGCTTGTCATGGGTGAGCTTGCAACCAGGACATTTTGCCCATTCAACCTGATAGTCCGCTTTTTCTGCCAGCACTTCTTCGCTTGGTAAAATTTGAAGCCACAGCTGGAAGGTTTTATCTCCCTCAAACGGAGCATACATCTTCAAGCCTTCCTGATAAGCAAGAAGGCAAAGTAGTTCATCCTGAGCTGCTTTTTCATCAACCACCAGAAGGGCATTTACACCACATTCGTGTGCGGCAGAAAGGATAGCGTACGTATTAGAGAACAAGCGCTGATCAAACGTTTTACCCAACATGGCAACGTTTGCTGCACCTGAAAAAGAAAAACCGCGCTTCTTATCTTCGGTGCCCGTGACCCAAATATCTTCGCATTTAATTTGCGCGCAGGCGCGGACGGCTCCTCGTGCTTGGACACCATAGCCTACTACCATAAATGAGCCTGCAGAAACTTCTGCAATAGACGAAAGATGATGGGTAACCGTGATGTCAGCCTCAGCGGAAGCAAGTGGTTCTTTGCTTGTTTCCTCTTCGGCTTTTTCAACGCTGTAGGTAACTTTGTCGTCGACACTACCGCTTTCGACCGTCACGTATTTCTTTTCTTCGTTATTTTGGTCTCCGAACATATCGGAAAACCTCCTTTATCTAACAACGCAAGGCGCCAATTAAGCATTAGTACAAATTGCTACCTTTTATACCAGTTGCTCGCATTAGATTTTCTGCACCTTATCTTTGACAAACTACTTAACTTCAACCTTTTCGCTCGTTACGCACAAAGCCGGTCAGCGCTTTTGCTTCTGCCGAATTTTGAAGCCTCCAAGTCAGCCCAGGTCGTCGAGACTTCCGAAGCTACCCAACTACCGAGGATACCGGAGCCATAATGTATTTTTGAGTGGCTTCAGCACAAACCTTGTCGCCCTTCAATGCGCGAACTTCCGCTACACACATGCGCTTCGACTTTTTAATCATGGTTGCCTCAAGGCGAATAGTGTCACCCGGCTTTACCTGAGCGCGAAACTTTGCCTTATCAATCCCGGCTAGATAACCAATGCGTCCCGCCTGGCCTTCTTCTACCAACAAGCAACATGAAGCAGCCTGAGCTAACGCTTCCATAATGATGACACCAGGCAAAATAGGCTGTCCTGGGAAATGACCCTTAAACAATGGTAGATTTGGGTCAACATCAAGCTCTGCAACTACCGATTCGCCCGGTTCCACCTCAATAATTCGGCTAACCCAAACAAACGGATCTCTATGAGGAAGCAAGTCTAATACATTAAGCGTTGAACCATCGATCATGCTTTATCCTTCCATGTTCGCACCCGTACAATATAAAACACCTTTACTCGACGTAAGGAGCAATAGCCAACGAGCCGTTGTGGCCACCAAAACCAAGCGAATTAGAAAGCGCCACTTTTTGAGGAGCTGTTGTGCGCGCCTGGTTTGAAACAGAAACAGCGCATTCGGGATCAGGCGTTTCGAAACCAATAGTAGGAGGAACCACGTTGCCCGTAACCGAAAGCGCCGTAACAATAGCTTCAAGTACGCCGGCAGCACCAAGAGTATGTCCCGTTGTACCCTTGAGTGACGTAATAGGAAGGTTCGCAACAAATTCGTCTGATAAACCTTCTTCATGAGCCAAGTTATAAAGAGCTACTGCTTCTGTTTTGTCGTTAATCTGAGTAGAAGTTCCGTGAGCGTTAATGTGACCAACGTCGGCAAGCGTAAAGCCACCTTCGGCAAGCGCAATTTTCATAGCGCGCGCAATACCTTCACCACTTGGCTCAGGTGCGGTGATGTGATATCCGTCACCCGTAGAACCAAAGCCAACAATTTCAGCCAAGATGTTTGCTCCGCGCGCTTTTGCATGCTCAAGGGATTCGAGAACAATAGCGCCTGCTCCTTCGCCTGCTACAAAACCAGAACGGTTTACGTCAAAGGGGCAAGAAGCATGAGCAACGTCGGTTGATTTTGTTACCGCGCCCAAGTTGCCAAATCCAGCAAGCACCATAGGCGAAGTTCCCTCTTCGGCACCACCGGCAAGCGCAACATCCTGTAAGCCGTAGCGAATCAAACGATATGCTTCGCCCACGCAATGAGTGCCGGTTGCACAAGCGGTAACAATAGTGAAGCATTCACCTTTCAAACCGTAGCGAATAGCAATGTTTCCTGCTGCGATATTAGGAATCATGGTTGGAATAAACAGAGGGCTTACCTTTTTTGCGCCCCTTGTGTTTAAGGTAACCGCTTCACGCTCGAAGATTTCCATGCCGCCAATACCGGTACCAATAATGCAGGCAAAACGCGTAAGATCTTCCTCTTCAAGGTTCATGCCTGCCTGAGCCATAGCCTCGTCAGCTGCAAGAACCGAATACTGAGTAAACTTCGCAAATCGACGCGATTCCTTTTTAGTAAAACCGGCCTCTAGCGGGTCATACCCAACAATGCGTCCCGCAACAGAAATACCAAAGCGTTCTTTTTCTTCTTCGGGAAGCTCGGAGATACAACCCGTACCTGCCATGAGCTTATCCCAGAGAGTTTTAACACCAAAACCCGCAGGAGAAATAGCCCCCATACCGGTGATAACTACGCGGTTTAGTTCAACCGTTTTCTTCGTTTGATCTGTCACGTTGTACCTTCCTTTTCAGTACGTTTCGGTAGCTCTTTTAGCCCTTTTGTATTATGCGGCCTTTCGGGCTTGTTCTAATCCCTTGAGCCTCTTATTTCTGTTGCGCAAAGCCCTATATCGCCATACCGCCATCAACGGTAAGCACTTGTCCTGTTATATAATGCGACTCCGGGCTTGCGAAAAATGCAACCGCATTGGCAACGTCTTCCGGCTCTCCAAATGATCCCATTGCAATACGCTCCTTGATGAGATCAATCGTCTCATCGTCTAGGGAGCCTGTCATTACGGTTTTAATAAAGCCGGGGGCAACTGCGTTAACCGTTACACCTCTTGGCGCAAGCTCTTTAGCGGCGCTTTTTGTCATGCCGATAATGCCCGCCTTAGCGGCTGCATAGTTCACTTGGCCAACGTTGCCCGCAATGCCAACAACGCTTGAAATATTGACGATACGCCCATAGCGTTGCTTCATCATGGTCATAGTCACATGACGCATAACGTTAAAAACGCCTTTAAGATTAACTTCGACAACCGCGTCAAAGGCTTCTTCCTTCATGCGAGCAAGCAACATATCGCGCGTAATGCCTGCGTTGTTTACACATACATCAATGCGCCCGTATTCGTCTTTTACGTTCTTGATAAGCTCTTTTGCTGCATCAAATTGTGAAATATCCGCCTGAAACGCTTTTGCTTTAACCCCGTACATTTCCTCGAGTTCGCTTGCAAGTTTTTGCGCAGCTTGCGCGCTGTGCTCACCCGAGTGATTGACAGCAACCGAATACCCTTGGCTCGCAAATTTTCTTGCAATAGCAGCACCAATGCCTCGGCTAGCGCCGGTAACCAATGCTACGCGTTGAATTTCTTTAGAAGTTTCCTGTGTTTCCATAATTCTTTCTTTACCCTCCAAAAAAAGCATTAAGTTCATCGAGCGTTCCAACTTTATGACGCTCTGCAGTTTTATCAATACGCTTCATCAAATTAAACAAAACGCCACCAAAACCAGCTTCAACAAATTCGGTTTTACCGGTTTCAAGCAAATACCTTACACCTTGCTCAAAACGAACAGGTGAAATGATCTGTCTGGCTAATCTATCGCTAGCCTCTGTGGCAACAAACGGTTGCGCGTCCGTATTGCAAATAAGAGGAATGGCTGGCTCGTTAAAAGTAAGCGAAGAACAGAAGTTTCTTACCGCTTCGCTTGCCGACTGCATCATAGGGCTGTGAAATGCTCCCGCCGTTGCCAACCGAGCACACCGGGTGTGATTTTCCTTGCATAGCTCCTGCGCGCGGTCAATCGCCGAAATATCACCCGAAAGAACAATCTGGCCGGGGCAATTATAGTTTGCCATCACCAGAATTTCTTCTTGGGCGTTACCCTGCGCGTCGGTGATTTGCACACCCGCTTCCTTTTCGGCAAAAAGCACACGCTCGCATACTTCACGAGCGCCATCTTCGTCTACACCCAAAAGCGCCAACATGGCTCCCTGGCGTTGCTTGCAGGCTTCATCCATCGACTGCGCACGAACCTTCAAAAGCGAAAACGCGTCTTCAACCGAAAGAATGCCCGAAAGCGCCAAGCCACTAATTTCGCCTAACGAAAAGCCCAGAATAGCTTCGGCCTCTAAACCACGCGCGCAAAGCGCTTTGCCAATACCAACCGAAAGAGCCATGGTTAAAACCTGAGCATTAAAAGTATTGTTGATAGCTTCTTCATCACCATTGCGCACCAGGTCAAACACATCAAGGCCTAAGATGTCTTGCGCGCAGGTAAACACCTCTGCAACCTGAGGAACTTCGAGCAAGTCTTCACCCATATGGGGCTTTTGCGCACCCTGGCCTGAACAAAGGAGAACTGCCATTTTATGCCTCCTTCCAAGCGCGCTCGGAATTCTTTGATGCCATCTCTCCCAAGCTTTTGCCACACCACGCATAGGCTTCGTTCATCAAGTCATCCACAATTTGCGCAGCAGGCTTTTCGTCATGAACCAAGCATGCAACCTGACCAGACATCAACGAACCCGCATCAACATCGCCGGTAACTGCACGATGAAGTGACCCGGCAAGCATCTCTTCAATCTCTGCCACGCTCGCCTCTGAACTGCCTTCCATCTTGCGAACATCACGCGCAAAACGGTTCTTTAGCTGGCGAACCGGATGCCCACTGGGGCGCCCTGTCACAATGGTGTCAGAGTCTTTTGCGCCTATAACTTTTTGTTTGTATGCGTCATGGATGCCACATTCGTATGCCGTCAAAAAGCGCGTTCCAATCTGAACACCTTCGCCACCAAGCGCAAATGCCGCTACCATTCCGCGTCCGTCAGCTACGCCACCTGCGGTGATGACAGGGATAGATACCGCATCGCATACCGAAGGAGTCAGCGCCATAGTGGTAAGTTCACCAATGTGACCACCAGCTTCGCATCCTTCAGCAACAACAGCGTCGGCACCCGCACGTTCCATGCGTTTTGCAAGAGCTGCTGATGCCACAACAGGAACAACTTTGCATCCTGCTTCTTTCCACATCTTGATATAAGGAGAAGGACTTCCTGCACCCGTGGTTATTACATCAATTTTGAGTTCCGCTAGAAGTTCGGCAAGTTGTGGCGTATTAGGGTTCATAAGCATGATGTTCGCGCCAAGAGGCTTGTCAGTAAGCGAACGTGCCAGTTCAACCTGCTCACGCACCCATTCAATTGGAGCTGATCCACAGGCAATAATACCAAGCCCACCTGCTTCGCTTACCGCAGCCGCCAGTTTGCCATCAGCAATCCAGGCCATAGCCCCTTGAATGATGGGGTATTTGATTCCTAAAAGACGCGTAACGCGCGTATCAAGTGGCGCTGCCTCTGGCTTGTAATTCACAGTTTGATCCATATTCTCTACCTACCGTAAAACGTGCCCTAAAATGCTTATCGAGAAAGATGTTTGGTTCTCTCAAAACTTGACTTAAGCATTCTTTGTTAGTTGCTTTTTGTGTTTGCTATCCGCATTCGCTGTCTTGCATATTTTGCCAATAGCCCATCTTGCTTACTTTTGATTGTTTTTTAGCGCTTGAAAACCTTCAAAGGTAAGCAAGATCACGCTAAAAACAAGGAGAGGAAAGCCTTAGAAAACCAAGGCCTCCCTCCCTCATAATTTAGTAATTACTCTTAAAGAGAATCAATATATTCAACCAACTGGCCTACAGTCTCAAGACCCTCAGGCTCACCGAAGTCAACTTCGCATTCGTCCTCAACAGCGCAAATAAGCTCAGTCATATCCAAAGAGTCAATGCCAAGCTCCTCAAAGGTTGCCTCTTCAACAACGATTTCTGGTTCAATGTCCAAGTTCTCATTGAGGATTTTCTTAATTACGTCGATAGTAGCCATGTTTTTCCTTTCAGATTTTTACACTTGCTTTGGCTTGCTTTGTTGCGCTTCGTACTCCGCACTCATCTTTTCGTATTCATTATCAAGGAATAATTTTACCTTCGCCAATGCCTGAGCAAGAACTTTTTCTTCTTCAGGAGAAAGCTCTTCAATTGCATTGTTGATCAACCTTTTGTAAAACAGGCCGTGAACACGATACGCTTGTTTGCCTTTAGTGGTAAGCGCGACAAGAACCTGACGTCTATCAACTTCACTTCTGGTCCGCTTTACGAAACCCTTCTTCTCAAGCTTGGTAACAGCCACCGTCAGGGTTGCAAGGGTTACATCAAGCCTGTTCGCAATTACGTTCATAGGGTTTTGCTCGTACATGCCGACCGCTCGAATGGTGCGAAGCTCCGAAATTGAAAGACCTTCAGTAAGACGATTTTTGAGGGAGAACTCTTCGATGCTCAAAACAGACGTGAAAGAATCAGCAAGCAATTCACTGACCAGCTGTTTAATGTTCTGATCAATGGCCGCTTTGTCCATTTTAACCTCTGACACAGATGCGCCCTTCTTTACCGCCTTTAGATACTGCTGATTATCTTTGCTTGTTGCAATTTTTTGGTAGCCAATGATCAACGATCTGTCTTTTGCTTCCAACTTTACACAAGCGACTATTTAGTTTTCTTTTCTTAACGAAACCAGCTAGCTTTTAGCCGGGGATCTTTCGTCCTTACTGCCGAGGTTCTTCTTGCACAAAC